>DVLR01000287.1 GCA_018715425.1 Candidatus Merdenecus merdavium | reverse complement strand
AGCATAATCAAAGTGATCTCTTAGCTCCATACAGTTTTGGTATCTTTCCTTTGGATCCTCTTTCGTACATCTATCCATAATCTTTTTCAGTTCCTTGTCTTTTTTGCTCCTCTTATTCTGATGTACTTTTAAAAAAATCTCTAAGGTCTTCCCTAATCCATAGATATCTGTTCTTTCATCAACCAAATATCTTCCTCTGTTGCCATATTGCTCAGGTGCAGCGTATCCTTTTGTTCCTAAACTCACAGGTTTTTCCATTCCAAGCCTCATGGCAATGCCAAAATCAAGTAGCATAAGGGAGCCCCTAGGTTTTATCATAATATTAGATGGCTTTAAATCTTGATGAATAATGGGTGGATTACATTGGTGAAGATAATCCATGACATCTGCTAACTCTTTGCCCCAACTTAATAAGATATCGGTTTCTATCCCTTGATTGGTCTTCTGGTATTCTTCTAGGGTGGTACCTAAAATGTAATCCATAACAACATACCAGGCCTCTTTTTTTTCGATTATATCCACAATATTGGGGAGCATTGGATGATGAAGATCTTTTAAAATTTCGACTTCTTTTAAAAGATCTTTGGATAATGGATGGTCCCTTACCTTCTGGATCTTCTTAATAGCCCAATATTTCTTGAGTTTTTTGTCATAGGCATAAAAAACATTGCTAAATCCACCGCGTCCTATTTCCCGCAATAATTCATATCTAGCATTTAAAATTTTCTTTGTTTCTTTCATAAACACCCCCTTCTCCCAGTAATCCATTGAACTGGTGAGATATGTGTTTGCTTAAACAACTGAATATTTTTGAAATGGAATAAAAAAGAAATTGACGAGGAGATCCCTCATTGATCATGAATAAAAAATAAATGACTTTAAAGAATGTTATAAGAATCCTTTAGATTAAAATGATGTATGTATCTAATTATATATAGGTTTTTATTTTTTTCAAGTACTTCTTTGATTTATTATACTTTTATTTTGTTTTCGCATATACTATATATGCATATCTTGATACAATACATCATTTTTTAAGAAATGTAAGAATACATAGATCTAAATGTTAGGAAAACTAAGGATCAAAAAGTGGTCTATTCTACAATGATTTTACCAGAACTTGTGCCTAGACGATTAGCTCCTGCTCCAATCATCTCCAGAGCGGCTGCTTTACTCCTAATACCACCAGAAGCTTTTACTCCCATGTTTTCTCCAACCCACGTTCTCATTAAGGCAATATCCTCTACGGTAGCTCCACCACTTGAAAAGCCAGTAGATGTTTTTACAAAGTCAGCACCAACTGCTTTACTTATTTTACAAACTTCAATTTTTTCTTCATCCGTTAAAAGGCATGTTTCCATAATTACCTTTAGGATCCCCTTACCAGATACAACATCAACCACTGCTTTCATATCTTGTTTCACATACTCCCAGTCGTGATTTTTTACCGCCCCTATATGTATCACCATATCTATTTCATGGGCTCCGTTTTCGAGTGCCTCCACGGCTTCGTAAACCTTTGTTTTTGTTGTATTGGCTCCCAAAGGAAATCCTATCACCGTACAGACCTTTACACCTGAATCTTTTAGTCGATTGGCGCACATTTCTACGTAGGATGGATTTACGCAAACAGAACAAAAGTGATACTCCATTGCCTCATGACATAATGTTTCTATTTCCTCTTTTTTTGCATCTGGCTTTAATAATGTATGATCGATCATGGCAGCTAAATTCTTATTTTCCATCATGTTTTTCCTCCTAAACTTATATATCATCTTCTATATCTATACTATATTCTAACACAATTTTAGATATTAGTAATCAAATCTATTAGGATAGAACCAACAATCACTTTGAAAATATAATAAGAGCACAAATGACGGATAAAGCAAAGAAGCATTTTGAGAATATGATGAATGATTAAAATATTATGATACATACAAAAAAAGCCCCAGTAAATACTGGGACTATAGCGCAGTCTGTACGGGAATCGAACCCGTGTTTCCGCCGTGAGAGGGCGGCGTCTTAACCCCTTGAC
Organism: Candidatus Merdenecus merdavium; assembly: GCA_018715425.1. GTDB lineage: Bacteria > Bacillota > Clostridia > Lachnospirales > Lachnospiraceae > Merdenecus > Merdenecus merdavium. The sequence continues at coordinate 992 of DVLR01000287.1, read as the reverse complement.
CAACAGACCAAAAAACACTGCTCTAATATAATATAATACTTTACATTAAAATGCAAGCTTTATTTTATTTTTTTCTTTAAACCGTGATATTTTTTTAAATATATCGCTTTTTAGACATCTTTGGTTTTTTACCAGAGAAATCGTTGTAGCTTATTGACATATCGCTTGGAATAATGGGATAATTGATCTTTAACATATAAAGATCAATTATAAAAAAGGAGATAATCACTTATGGTATCCAAAAATGTAGAATTGCCTGAGATTTTCAATGAATTTGCAGAAGCAAGGCAACAAGGTTTCTTAAAAATGAAAAAATTAAAAGAAGAGGGCAAAGGTGTTGTGGGTATTTTTTGTACTTATACACCCGTTGAACTATTTATGGCTGCAGATTTAGCTTACGTTGGTCTATGTTCTACTAATGACGAAACTATACCAGAGGCGGAAAAGGTTCTTCCTAGAAACTTATGTCCTCTCATCAAAGCAAGTTATGGATTTGCCATCACCGATAAATGTCCATACATGTATTTCTCAGATTTAATTGTAGGTGAAACAACTTGTGATGGGAAAAAGAAAATGTATGAACTTTTAGGAGATATAAAAAACGTACACGTTATGGAACTACCTCAATCACAAACAAATCCCTCAAGCAAAGCCTCATGGAAGAACGAAATTATTCGGTTAAAAGAAAGATTAGAAAAAGATTTTGACGTGACCATAACAGAAGAGCGGTTAAGACAAGCAGTAAAAGAAAGAAACTTGGAACGTGCAAAACTAAAAGAATTCTATGAATTAAGCACGGCCTGCCCTCCTCCAATTACTGGACAAGAACAGTTATATATTCTTTTTGGTTCCCAGTTTCAATTTAACCACGGAGATAAAATTGCTTCTATTGATCAGGCCATTGCTAATATTAAAAACAATATTGATGAAACGAAACAAAAGGAATTAGCAAAAAGAAAAAGAATTTTAATTACCGGCTGTCCAATTGGTGG
>DVLR01000286.1 GCA_018715425.1 Candidatus Merdenecus merdavium | reverse complement strand
ATTTAAAATCTATGGACGTTTATTTTTACCCTTAATGAAACCTATTGTAGCAACCATAGTAGTGCTAGATGTAGTAAATGTATGGAATGACTTATTGTGGCCAATGATTGTTTTAAATGATAGTAGTAAATACACTGTCCAAATTGGATTAGTACTTTTTAATGTGAGTTCAAATGGGCAAGTCCATGCTGGAACGGCCATTGCATTATCGGTGATTAGTGTCATTCCAATAGGTATTATCTTTATTTTCATGCAGAAATACATTGTGCAGAGCATTGCTTATTCAGGATTAAAGCAATAAAGAATTGCAATAATAATAGTAGAAATAAAAAGAGGGTATTTAGTGGAAATTACTAATTGTTGTAGAATTATATGGATATGTATTGACTTTAGTAGAATGAAACTATAACATAGTATAAAGGTGGGACGTTCTACAAGGAGGTAAATACATAGATGGATTTTGAAAAGAAGAATTTAAAAGCAATCAATCAAACTTCAATCGTTGATCAGATTATTGATACAATTACAGGAGCCATTATCAACGGAACTTACAAGGCGGGAACAAAACTGCCTAGTGAATATGAGCTAATAGAAGAACTTCAGGTTAGTCGTAATTCTCTTCGTGAGGCCATGAAAATACTTTCGGCTATGGGCATTGTCAAAATAAAAAGGGGAGATGGAACTTATATTTGTTCCCAAGTAAACCCATCTTTATTTGATCGAGTTGTTTATAGTATGATTTATGACGCAAGCAGCAGTAGTGATTTATTGGAATTACGTCAAATGATGGATGAAATAACTATGCAGATGGCAATGGATAAAATCACACCTGAGGAAATCGAAAAATTGCAACAAAATATTTTAGAAATGAAACAAGCAAGCCTGGATCAAGATATTGAAAAAATGGAAAAATGCGATATTGACTTTCATATGGGGCTCATAGAAAGCTGTAAAAATGTATTTTTCATTCGAATCATCAAAGGGGTTTACAGTATCTTTGAAAATTCAATCAGTAAGAATTTACGTGCTGAAAGAATTGATTCAATGGCGCCTGTTTATCATCAAAGGATTTTAGATTGTATTAAGAGAAAAGATTATGGTTCCATTCACGGTATCGTAGAAGAATCATTAAAGACATGGAGAATTCGCATTTAACAGAGACATATGATATAAAACAGACTGCAGTGAAAGTCTGTTTTATATCAAAACGTAGGATGTCCTATGAATTTAAAAGAGGTGATTAAAATGGAATTAGATAAAATAAAATATTTACAAAATCAGGCAAAGGAACTACGAAAAATAGCACTTACTATGATTTATCATGCCCAATCGGGACATCCAGGCGGATCTTTTTCGGCAGCGGATATTATGGCAGCATTGTATTTTCACTATATGAATCTTGATCCACAAAATCCTAACTGGGCAGATCGTGACCGGTTTGTACTTTCAAAGGGGCACGTTTGCCCGATACTATATAGTGCCCTGATTCTAAAAAACATGATTCCAGCAGATGAGGTTTGTCATTTACGAAAGCAAGGTTCTATGTTACAAGGTCATCCAGATATGAAGCGTTGTCCAGGGATCGATATTTCAACTGGATCTTTAGGACAAGGGATTTCCTGTGCTGTAGGAATGGCTTTGGCCGCTAAACGAGATCAAAAGTCTTATATGACATACACTCTTCTAGGAGATGGAGAATGTAATGAAGGCCAGGTTTGGGAAGCGGCACAAGCAGCAAATAAATATCAATTAGATAATCTGATTGTTTTTATTGATCATAATAGACTGCAAAACGATGGAACTGCTGATGATATTATGCCAACGTTGGATTTAAAAGAAAAATTTGAAGCTTTTGGATTTGAAACCCTTCGAATTGATGGACATCATATGGAGGAGATTACGAAAGCCATTGAATTCATGTTAAGTAAGAAAAATGGTAGTCCAAAATGCATTGTCTGTAATACTATTAAAGGCAAAGGTGTTTCTTTTATGGAGAATGTTCCTTCCTGGCATGGAGTAGCACCTAATGATCAGGAGTTTCAACAGGCAATGCAGGAATTGGAGGTAGGAATATAATGGGAAAGAGAGCTACTAGAGAAGCTTTAGGAGATGAAGTTTTAAAGTTAGGTGAAGAAAATAAAGATATTTATGTGATTGACTGTGATGTATCAAAATCATGTAAAACCTTAGAGTTTGCTAAAAGATTTCCAGATCAGCATATCAATGTGGGGATTTCGGAACAAAATGCTGTGGGAATGGCAGCTGGACTTGCAACAACGGGTAAGATCCCATTCGTAGTTACTTATGCAATTTTTGGCAGTATGCGTGCAGTAGAACAAATCAGACAGGAGGTCTGCTATCCAAATCAAAATGTTAAGATCTTATGTTCTCACGGTGGTTTGACGCCAGCCAATGATGGTGCCTCCCACCAGTGTATTGAAGATATGGGTATCCTACGAACGATTCCAGGAATGAATGTAATTATGCCAGCAGATTATACTTCAGCTCGTAAATTAATTCGAGCTGCATCTGTTTACCAGGGTCCTGTCTATTTACGTTTTACAAGAGATGGGATTCCAGATATTTATGAAGATGAGGATCATTTTGAGATAGGAAAAGCAAAATGTTTACAAGATGGGAATGATATTTCCATTATGGCAAATGGAGATACTCTTTTTATAGCAATAGAGGCTGCAAAAATATTAGCAGAGGAAGGGATTAGCGTCAGATTATATGATTTTCATACCATCAAGCCATTAGATGTAGAGGCAGTGAAAGAGGCAGTGAAAGAAACTGGAAAAATCATCACAGTAGAAGATCATAATATTTTAAATGGATTAGGTTCCGCAGTCTGTGAAGTAGTAGCCGAGCTTGGTCAAGGAATTGTTAGGCGTGTAGGTGTTCAAGATCGATTTGGTGAATCTGCACCCTACGAAGCATTATTAGAAATGAATGGGATTACTAAAGAAAATATCTGTAAAATTGCTAGAGAATTGCTGAAGTAGATGAGGATAAAACATCATACCTCATGAAGAATATTAAAAAACATTTATTAAATACCAAGAATAAGAAAGGAAAAAGGATGAAAATTGTAATTTTAGATGGATACACTGAAAATCCTGGAGATTTAAGTTGGGATAGATTTGAGCAATTAGGAGAGTTAACGGTATATGATAGAACTCCTGCTTCATTATCAGCAGAAAGAATAGGAGATGCTGATGTAGTCCTTACAAATAAAACGGTAATATCCAGTGAGATCATGGATCAGTGCCCTAATTTAAAATATATTGGTGTGTTAGCCACTGGATATAATGTAATTGATATCAAAGCAGCAACTAAAAAAGGAATTGTTGTGACAAATATTCCTGCTTATGGTACTGCAGCTGTAGCTCAGTTTGCCATTGCCTTACTATTAGAGGTTTGTCATCATATAGGACATCATAGTGATGAGGTACTAAAAGGTCGCTGGGAAGAAAGTGAAGATTGGTGTTTCTGGGATTATCCACTCATAGAACTGGCTGGTAAAAACATGGGAATTATAGGATTTGGTCGAATTGGTCAGGCCACAGGAACTATTGCTCAGGCTTTAGGGATGAATGTATTGGCTTACGATGCTTACCAGAATCCAGCATTAGAGTCAGAGCAATGTAAATACGTAAATCTCGATGAATTGTTTATGAAATCCGATGTCATTAGCCTTCATTGCCCATTACTACCAGAGACAAATCAGATCATCAATGAAAAATCTATATCTAAAATGAAAGATGGTGTAATCATCATCAATAATTCTAGAGGACAATTGATTGTAGAGCAAGATTTAGCACATGGATTAAATAGTGGAAAAGTTGGGGCGGCAGGATTAGATGTTGTATCAGAAGAACCTATGAAAAGCAGTAATCCTCTATTGAAGGCCAAGAATTGTATTATTACACCCCATATATCTTGGGCTTCTAGAGAGTCGCGAAAAAGACTTATGGATTTTGCTGTTGCCAATTTAG
>DVLR01000285.1 GCA_018715425.1 Candidatus Merdenecus merdavium | reverse complement strand
TATTGGCAGGCTTAGGTAATAAAGAATTAGATAGTATACAAGTAAAAGAAGTTTGCAGCAAAGTGGTGAAAGAATGTAAAGAAAGAAACATTTTTGATTTGGCAATAAATATAGATCCTCTTATAAAGGGGGGAGATCTTTCAATCCTACGCGATATTACAGAAGGTCTCATGTTAGGAACATACGAGCAAAAAACATTTTATCATAAAAAAGACAAATTAAATCATGTTTCTTTTTCCATAGATTTGTATCCAGTATCTGTACATAAAATAGATGAGGCCAGCAAATATATTGGTGAAACAACTACTGTAGCAGAGGGGATCATGTTTGCAAGAGATATGGTGAATTTACCAGGTAATAAATTACGTCCAGTAGATTTTGCCAAACAGATCATTGATTTTGTAAGCAAAGAAGATATAGAAACCCAATTAATAGAAGCAGATCAACTAAGAGAAATGAACATGGATGCTTTACTGGGAGTTGGTGATAGCAGTGCTTACCCTCCATGTCTCTTAATTCTAAGGTATAAAGGTAATATCCAGTCTAGGGAAATAACTGGACTAATTGGGAAGGGTGTTACTTGTGATACAGGTGGATATTGTCTTAAACCATCAAACTCCATGTTAGGGATTAAAGGAGATATGGCAGGTGGAGCAGCAGTAGCATCAGCTGTCTATGCCTTAGCTAAAAATCATAAAAAAACCAATGTTGTGGCAGTCATTCCAATGTGTGAAAATAGGATTTCACCAGGAAGTCTTTTACCAGGTGATGTGATCAATTCCTACTCTGGTAAAACCATTGAAATTGCGAATACTGATGCTGAAGGAAGATTAATTCTTGGAGATGCAGTTTCCTATGCAATCAGAAACGAAGGGGTTACAGAAATCTTAGATATTGCCACTTTAACTGGAGCAGTTGTCAGTATGTTAGGATTTAGCATTGGTGGTGTTATTTGTGATAATGATACACTATACCATAAATTTGAACAGGCATTTAAGGAATCTGGTGAGCGTTACCTAAGAGTGCCATTCTATCAGGAACATGAAAAAATGATAGAAAGTCAAATTGCAGATATTAAGAATTTAGGTGAAAGCTACTGTGGAACCATTACTGCTGGTTTATTTATCCGCGCATTTGCGGAAAATACACCTTGGATACATTTAGATATTGCAGGTACAGCCTGGGTAGACCAACCGGTTTTTGAATTTCAGTCAAAGGGAGCAACTGGAGCGGCAGTAACATCCATCTATTACCTATGCTGTAGGGAGGCATAAAATGAAGGATTTTATATTAGAAGCATGTGTTGATTCTGTTGAGTCGGCATTGGCAGCGGCTGAGGCTAAAGTTACAAGACTTGAACTATGCAGTAATTTAATTGTTGGTGGAACTACGCCTAGCCCTTGCCTATATCATGAAATCAGAAAATATACAGACATTCCAATCCATGTGTTGATTCGACCTAGATTTGGTGATTTTTGTTATTCTGATTATGAGTATGAAATGATCAAACAAGAAGTCAAAATGTATACAGAGTTAGGTGCAGAGGGAGTCGTAATTGGAATATTAAAATCCGATGGTACATTAAATACGGAGCAATTAAAAGAATTGGCAGAGCTTTCTAAAGGAAGATCTCTTACCTTACATCGTGCTTTTGATGTTTGTGTAAATCCCTACCATGCCCTAGATCAAGCCATCGATCTAGGATTTGATACCATATTAACTTCCGGTCAAAAGAATGTTTGTATCGAAGGAATGGATTTATTAAAAGAACTTGTGACCATAAGTGAAGATAAAATTGATATTCAAATTGGTAGTGGGGTAAATGCAGAGGCAATTAAAAAGCTTAGACCTGCTACTGGTGCCAGAGCTTTTCACATGTCAGGAAAAACATCCATTGAAAGTGCTATGGAATATAGAAAAGAAGGTGTCAACATGGGACTGCCTGCAATGAGTGAATACGAAGTTTGGCGAACAGATGTAAAGAAACTGATTGCAGCTAGAAAGGTATTAGAGGAAATATAATGGAAAAGAAGATCTTTCTAAAAGACTATAGAGATAGTATAAATAGAGTATACCAACAACTGGAACTTTTGTTTCCAGTTGTTTTTGAAGAGATTCATCATCAACTAGAAGGATTAGATGAAAATATAACCATTGCCTTGAAATATTTGTATACAGCAATGCCTTATAGTGATATTGGTAATTATCCTTTTGAGACATATCTATCATATGCAAGGCATGGAGTGTTTTTATGGGAGAATAAAAAAGAGGTACAAGACTTACCAGAGGAGATTTACTTAAACTATGTTCTTCATTATCGCGTTAATGAAGAAGAAATCCTTCCTTGTCGCGAATTATTCTATGAACAAATACAAAATACTGTGCAAGAGAACAATGGTATCGAGACTATTTTGGATGTAAACTACTGGTGCGCTGGAGAAGTGACGTATCAAACCACAGATGATCGAACCCTTTCGGCTTTGGCAACTTATGAAAGAGGAAGTGGAAGATGTGGCGAAGAATCCGTTTTTGCAGTTAATGCCTTTCGAAGTGTAGGGATTCCAAGCAGACAAGTATATGCTCCATGGTGGTCCCATTGTGATGATAATCATGCATGGGTGGAAGTGTGGCACGAAGGAGAATGGTACTTCTTAGGTGCTTGTGAACCAGAAGCAGTTCTAAATAGGGGAT
>DVLR01000284.1 GCA_018715425.1 Candidatus Merdenecus merdavium | reverse complement strand
ATAGCACCATAAGTAACACCCAAAACAAGGAATGAGATCAGCCAACCAATGATGAGCCCCTTATTAAGCCTAATAAATAAACCTGGAATAGATAAAAGGGAGGTCTTAGCATAAGCTCTTCCTTCTTTTTGAGGAAGATATCCTGCTGTCATATCCCTTTTACCTTCAAGTATAAAGGCAATTGTTGTTATAAGACAAGTAAAGATCATACTAAAAATAATGGGAATCCAATTGTTTTTGGTAAAGGGATAAGTTAAATACGTCCATCCTAGTGGGTTTAACATAGATAAGTTTAAATTAGATATATCCGTTACTCCACGTATAACGTAGAGAATACCCATAAGACCAAGGGAAGATCCAGTTGCTGCTGATGATACAGGCATAATTTGTGCCATAACAAGTGCCATTGCAGCTCCTATCATTCCTGTTGCTCCAATTGAAATTCCAAATAATAAAGATCCTTCTACCGATATCGTATGGGCACCAAAACTTATCATCACTCCAGCAACGAAACATGCTAATACTATATTGATAAAGATTGTCTCTACCATAACAGCAAGAGAGTTTGCTTGGCGGCCCACATGAAAAGAACGTACTAATTCTGCTAGCCCAAGATCCTCTTCTTTACGAGTATGACCTATCACATGCAGCATAGATACGATCATTGCACATAGACCAGAAAAAAGAAGCATTTCATGAGCATACATTGCCCCTAAGGTATATTCACTTGATTTTTCAATAGGAGTGGTACCGACTATAGATGTCATTGCAGGATTTTGTAAAGTCTCATACATCCCTACTAGCCCCTCACCCTTCGCCATTTCTTTAAAGGCTGGAACAAATCCAGAAGCAAATAAACCTAGACCCAAAATCCAGATGATCATCTTTTTCCAATCTCTTTTTAGATACTGAGCAAATACTATATTCCAACGACCAAACTTTTCCTTCATTTTCTTTATCTCCTATCCTATTTATTCTTTATAATGCCTCATAAATAAATCCTCAAGGGTAGGTGGAACTACCTCAAATTTCTTTACCCCCAATTTGCTTGCTTCCAACAAAATGTTATTAAGATGCGTATGGTCTGCTGAAAATACAGCTTCATTTTCTTTCTGAATAAAATCATGTACCCCATCGACATGGATCATCATCCCCACATCTTTCTCTGTATTTATGACAACTGTTGATCTAGTCAAGTGCCTCAATTCCTCAAGACTACCTGATTCTACGATTTCTCCTTGACGTATGATGACCACCTTATCCGCTAATCGTTCTACTTCAGATAAAATATGAGAAGATAAAAGAATGGATTTACCAGCCGCCTTAATCTTATCTACTTCTTCTTGAAAGATCTGTTCCATCAATGGGTCAAATCCAGAAGTAGGTTCATCAAATATGTAAAGGTCTGATTCTACAGACAGAGCAGCAATTAAAGCGACTTTTTGTCGATTACCTTTTGAATAAGTTTTAGCCTTTTTTCTTGGATCTAACTCAAATTTCTCTATTAAATAATCTCTCTTCTTTCTATCTCCTGAACTGTGAAGTTTCATAAAGAGATCTATGATTTCACCACCACTTAGATTCCCCCACAAAGCCACATCTCCAGGTACATAGGATATGTTTTTATGAATTTCAAAACTGTCCTTCCATACATCCTTACCAAATATCTTTGCACTACCAGCATCCTGCCTAATCATTCCCAGTAAAACTCTTATAGTGGTAGATTTACCAGCACCATTTGGTCCAATAAATCCTACTACTTCTCCAGGTTCTACATGAAACGTCACATCTTTTAGAGCCTCAACTCTTCCGAAGTTCTTTCTTAAATTTTTGATTTCAATAATCTTTGACATCATAGCACCCCTTCCTATTTCTGTTATGATTTTTTGCTATTAGAATAATGAAATTTTCTGTCATCTTTTTTCATCCTATCTTAGTACTATAATAATAAAAGCAAACAACATCCAAACAGTATACCATTCATTATTGAAAATACCTTATTTAAAAACTTATTTCTTATATACGTAACCACTAGTCCTAATGCTAAATAAATAAGTATGACAGCCAAATTTATAATTACAAATACCACTTTACTTGAACATAATAATGAAACAATGATCAATAAAAAAATAAGTGGAAATGCCGCTGAGAAAAAACAATGCAAAATCACTTGATACCCCGACATAGGCAGCCATAAGCCCTTGTTACGTTTATCTATTAAGCGTTCTAGTTCCTTCCTCACAATTTGAATGATGTTTTGAAACATAAAAACCAGTAAAAAGGCAAATAGTAATTGCTTGACTTCTTTTTGATCAAAAGGAGCAAAACCATTTAACATAGGAGTCGTATATATCATATATCCACAAAGTGCAAGAGCACAACCTATCACAATAAATTTAAGATCTACCCTAACAATCGTTACTATCATCTTCCATGAGATTGGAAAATGTATGATTGTACTCTTTTTATTTCCTTGAATACTACTTGTTGATTTTTCTTTAGCGTATTGAGTTAATAGCTCTGTATTATAA
>DVLR01000283.1 GCA_018715425.1 Candidatus Merdenecus merdavium | reverse complement strand
ATAAGAACTTTGGTTCTCATGAGATCTTCCATTTATTTGTTATGGGCGGCAGTGTATGTCATTTTATATTAATGTATTTATTCATTGCTAGTATGCCAATATAATTTTTTTAAACTCAGACACCCAATAGAGTGATCTGAGTTTTTATCTATGGTCTTTATGGTGTTCCTGATATGTTTTAATCAATTTTAACTTCTCACTTTTTGATAGCTTTTTAATGTGATACTCTCTACTCATGGCTTCTTGCTTTGACTGAAACTCTTCTAAATAAACTAAAGTAATGGGGGCTCGTCCCTTGGTATACTTAGCGCCTTTTCCATTTTCATGATCTAAAAGGCGCTTATTAATATCATTGGTCCATCCTGTATATAAGGTCTTATCCTTACATTCCACTATATAAGTGTAATTCATATCGAACTCCTTTATCTTTTATTTATCATCTCCTGCTTCTCTATGTACAGCGTACATAATATGATTATGTACGCTATCTATGCGAAGCAATCGATGGTAAAAATGGTACTTTAACAATATTTCTGTAAGACTATGATTCCTGTATAAAAAATTTGATTGCGAATTTTACCATATAGCAAAGATAGATAAGCCTATGATGGTTTATCTGTCCTTTTCCAGTCTCAATATATTATACTCTATTTATGTCTATTTGTGCCAGTCTAGTCACTTTTATATGGTTTATTTCGCTCTTTTTTATACTGATTAATAAAGGAAGCCCTAGCTCATTGCCAAGGGCTTCCTTTACGAAATAATCTTATGGAATCTTTATCTTTATTCAAAATGTGTCATGGGATCCACTGGTTGATCATCCTTTGTAAGTTTAAAGTAAAGGTTGCTTCCTTCTACACTATAGTACTTTGTTGGTTCTTGAATATATCCTATTACAGTACCTGCATCCACTCTTTCACCTTCTGATAGAGGAACCTCTTTTAACTGACCGTATATCCCTTTGTATCCATCACCTAGGTCTAGGGTTAAAGTTGTACCAGTTTCTTCATTTACGTAAATAGATTCTACAACACCTTGTACTCCTGCACTTACTGGATCATTAACTTGAGCTGAAATAATCAGTGCTGGATTATATTTATATTGGTCTAATGTAGAAAAATATACACTCTTATCCATACTGTAGTTTAAAATAACATTACCTTCTATTGGCCATGAAATTTTACTGTCTTCTGAAAAACTAAGTGCTGTCTGAACACCTGCTTCTACTCCTGTAGAGGCGGCATCTGTAAGTTCATCTTCTGGTAATTGCAGATCTTCTGGTACATCCATCTCATTATTGTTTTCTAAATGTTGTTTAATGTCATCCTCTTTTAAGGATGTAATAGAATCTTGATCTACACCAACTTCTTTTGTTGCTGTCTCTTTTTCCGTCTCATTTGTTGTTTCTAATTCTGTTTCTGGTACCTGTACATAATCTACATCTGGAGATTCATCTAAATCCACCAACTCTTCATCACTTACATTTGGGCTTTCCTTTTGTCCACGTATGGAAAAGGCTCCTGCTAACGCTATCACTGCCACTAAGCAGAAACTTAATGCTGCAATGACTTCTTTTCTTTTAAGAAAACTTATTACTGTGTTTTTCTTCTTCATATTTTTCACCTCTGCCTTAATAGATATCTTTGTCGTTTATATCTTTGCCAGAATATGAAAGTTTATTCACCATGTAATCATCAAATTTTCTTATTTTTTTAAAATTTCACTATTTTTAAAAAAGTATTGCAAAATTTCTATAGCATCTGCCCCTTCTTTTGCCATTTCATTGGCTCCATATTGGCTCATTCCTACCCCATGCCCAAGGCCTTTTGTGGTTATTTTAATGGTTTGATCCACTTTATCAATTTGAAAACAACTAGAATTTAAAGAAAATATACTACGAAACTTTTCACCTGAAACGGTTTCATCTCCTACTTTTATTTTTATTACATAATGCTGCTCATCCTCTGATAATATCTGGATCTGCTCTTTTAATGTCCCTTCCTCAAAATTACCATAAGTATCTATCTCCTTACATAAGTCTATAAATTCTTGTAAGGAGTAGGATCTTACTCCTAAATATTCCAAAGCCTCAACATCCTTTAAACACTCCACACTTTCCAAATAATCATATCCCTCTTTTGCGAAAGCATCCCATCCATTTCTAGTGCCACCAGCACTGATAGAATGATAAGGCAACTCCACCAAATCTCCTTCATAAGTAACAACCTGTCCCTTGGTTTCTCCTATTGCTCTTTTTAATTTTTCATAATATTCCTTAAATGTTTCGTCAGATAATGATTCCCTCATTCCTTCCATACTTGCGTATGCTTCTTGAAACCACACGGCATCATCCTGTTCTTTTTGGTACAAAAGGTTTGTCCTTGCAATAATCGCCTGAGCTTTTAACGTTTCCTCTTCGTAATCAAGGGGTATTTGACCTGCTACTACTCCAATCAAATACTCTTCTAAATTCATCTTTGTTTTCGTATTATGAATCTTCACATCTATCATGAGATCATCTTCAGATCCTGTTGCCTCCTTTGGATATGAACTGCCACTTATCAAGACGGTAAGTACGTAAGGAAGCAGCATGACAATGATCATTCCTGCTAAAACACTTTTTAATTTATCTCCCATCCTCATCACCTCTACCTATTCTTACTAATATATGATGAATGGATGATTGATATGCTATAAGAAACAAACCTTTAGTGTCTGTTCCTTATAGTTTTTCTAAATGCCAAATATCTTGTATATATTCTTTAATGGTTCTATCTGAGGTGAATTTACCGCTACAAGCAGTATTTAAGATGGCACTTTTTGCCCATCTATCTTTATCTCTATAATAGTTTTCCACCTGAGTTTGAGCTTGTGCATAAGGCTTAAAATCCTTTAAAATAAAGTAAGTATCTGCTTTTTCACTACTCTTTGTATTAAGGAGTGAATTATATAAATCCCTGAATAA
>DVLR01000282.1 GCA_018715425.1 Candidatus Merdenecus merdavium | reverse complement strand
TATCTCGCTGCCATCTTTATATTTATCTAAGTGTTCCCAGGTATAGCTCCAGTTATTGTTTTTATCCAAGATTACAGGATTACCATGTTCTACCCCATCTGCTAATAACTGGACTTCTATATTTACAGGACGTTTTCCATCCTGGTTATTGCTATCGTCCCATACCTTGCTTACCGTCTTACTGGTCTCTCCTGGGGTGTATGTATTCGTTATGGTAAAGGTATCATCACTATAAGAGACTGTGTAATCTGGAACTTCACTGACTTCCTTTACGGTGTAGGTTATCTCCCTGCCATCCTTATATTTATCTAAGTCTTCCCAGGTATAGCCCCAGTTATTGTCTTGATTCAAGGTTACGGGATCACCATGTTCTGCTCCGTCTGCTAATAACTGAACTTCTATACTTGCGGGGCGGATCCCATCCTGGTTATTGCTATCCTCCCATACCTTACTTACTGTCTTACTGGTCTTTTCAGGTGTGTGTGTGTTCGTTATGGTAAAGGTATCAGCACTATAGGATACTGTGTAGCCCGGAACTACTCTAACTTCCTTTACGGTGTAGGGTATCTCGCTGCCATCTTTATATTTATCTAAGTGTTCCCAGGTATAGCTCCAGTTATTGTCTTGATTCAAGGTTACGGGATCACCATGTTCTGCTCCGTCTGCTAATAACTGGACTTCTATACTTGCAGGACGTTTTCCATCCTGGTTATTTGTTAACTTCCAATAATAATTGAAACTCAAATAAAGAAAACTATGAAAAAGCCAATAAAATCAAGGAATTCAATTGATTTTGTTGGCTATATTTGATATAATTTATGAGTAGGTATACTAACGCAACTCTAAGGAGGAAACGAACGGAATGTACTATGATTTTAAGGTGAAAATACCAGAGGTTCCCGGAAAGATTTATACAAAAGTAATCAAAGATGTAACCTATATCAACTATGAGTACGATCGTGTTTATAAGCCTGAAAAGAGATACAACATACCCAAAAGAACGACCATTGGAAAACGATGCGACGATGATTTATCCATGATGTATCCGAATCCAAACTTTATGAAATATTTTCCGGATGTCACACTTCCTCTAGACAACGGAAAAGAAGATCATAGTAGTTGTCTTCGAATCGGAGCGCATCTTGTGATTCAGAAAGTAGTGATGGAAAGTCTTCTGGATCGAATTATTAGCGGAATGTATGACGAACAGGGAACAGGTTTGTTTTTAGATTTGGCAGCATACTCGTTGATAACAGAGAACAATGCAGGGCAATATTATCCAGACTATGCATACAATCATCCACTGTTTACACCGAATAATAAGATATATAGTGATGCCACAGTGTCAGATTTTATTAATCAGATTAGTACTGACGACAGTGTTCGTTTTCAGAATGAATGGAATGTAGTAAAAGACCATAAAGAAAAAATTTATATTTCCTATGATTCTACAAATAAGAATTGTCAAGCTGGTGATATCAATTTAGTGGAGTATGGTCATGCTAAGGATGACAAAGGGGTTCCAGTATTTAACTACTCTATCGCGTATGATACGAATAATCGAGAACCATTGTTTTATGAAGAGTACCCGGGAAGTATTGTGGATGTATCACAACTTCAATGCATGTTGGATAAAGCAAAAGGCTACGGTTACAAACATGCAGGTTTTATTCTAGACAGAGGTTACTTCAGCAAAGAAAATATCCGATTTATGGATAAGTGCAATTATGATTTTGTTATCATGGTCAAGGGAATGAAATCGTTTATCAGTGACATTGTTCTAGAAGTGAAAGATACATTTGAAAATCGCCGTTCATGTATGATCAAGAACTATGGAGTAAATGGAACAACAGTAAAAAGAAAACTGTTTCCATCGGATGAGAAAAAAAGATATCTGCACATTTATTATAATGCAGGAAAATGTGCCGGAGAGCGTACTTCTTTTGCGAAAAAACTTGATAAGATGGAACGATATATGACAAAAATGCAAGGTCAAGCAGTAACCATTGCGAAAAGCTTTGAAAGGTATTACCATTTAGAGTACTTTCATCAAGGACAGGAAGATGAATGTTTTGTATGTGGACTTCCAAAAGAAGATATGATTGAAAATGAGTTAAAGCTATGTGGATATTTCTGTATCATTACATCAGAAGAAATGTCAGCAAAGGAAGCATTAGAACTATATAAGAGCCGAGATGCATCTGAAAAACTATTTAGAGCAGATAAGACATTCCTTGGAAACCGTAGTGCAAGAGTGTATACAGAAGAATCATTAGGCGGAAAGATACTTATTGAATTTGTAGCTCTTATTATTAGAAATCGAATTTACACAAAAATAAAAGACGCACTTCAAGTGATGGAGGAACAGCCAAACTTCATGAATGTTCCGGCAGCACTGAAAGAATTAGAAAAGATAGAAATGATAAGACAGGGGGATGGGGTATATCGCCTGGATCATGCAGTGACAGCCAATCAAAAGAAGATATTGAAAGCGTTTAATATTGATGCAAAAGATGTGAAAAATGGTGCAAAAGATATCAGCGACAGGTTAAATCCAAGAAACATAACAGTCAAAATTTAAGGAGGAAGGAACATGGCACGAGGTAGGAAAGTATCAACCAAAACTTTAGATGAAAAGATTGAGAAGCAGCAAGAGATCCTGGCAAAATCAAAAGAGAAATATGAAAAAGATAAAGCTGAGATGTCACATCTGCTAAAACTCAGAAATGATATAAGGAAGGATGAACTCATGGATGCTGTTATAAAAAGCAATAAATCTTATGATGAAATTTTGGCCTATATCAGTGACGGAAAATAAAACAATAGAGGTAAAGAAAAATGTACGAATGGTCAAGAATCACAATTGAAGAATACTGTATGGCACATCCAAAAACTAAAAAAAGTAAAATTTTATATGATTTGGTTGAACTGTCATATTCAATGGAATGTGAACCAACTGAGGAAGATTCCATTAATCTTGAACGCATAATAGCAAGAGAAAAAAATCTGGAATTGTTGGGAGCATTAAAAGATTTAGATGAATTTTTATTTGGATAAAAATGGGCTCTCTAGAATGATTCTGGAGAGCCGTAATATTTTTGAGTGTTAAAATGTCTGGAAGTTAAGAGAAAAACATGCTGTTTTGGGTTTGGCAGACTTGGATTTGAAATGTATTGCACCTGGGCATGGCGTAATTTTGACAGGAAAATTGGATGACGTTTTTGCTCTTTATAAAATTGAATGCACAGTCGTTTAATTGGTCATATAACAAGCGTAATAGGTATAACCGTTGTAAAAGAGTTAAAACTCAAATTTGGGGCTAATTGTTATTTTATTTTAAAAGATGAAATGTATTCTTTTCAAAGTCTAACAGGCCCTCGGAACGCATTTGCGATAATTCACGGGTTAATGCGCTGCGATCTGCACATAGATAAGCTGCCATC
>DVLR01000281.1 GCA_018715425.1 Candidatus Merdenecus merdavium | reverse complement strand
CTTACAGATGTTTCAAGTACTTCAGATATAGAGATTAACATATTTGAATCTGGAACAGACAATCCTTGTTCCCATTTAGAAATGGTTTGTCGCACCACATTCAGTTTCATAGCAAGTTCTTCTTGGGAAAGTCCTTTTGATTTTCTGATTGCTTTCATGTTTTCGTTTAACATTAGGAATGACCTCCTTTCTAGCAATTATCACCACTATTATATGAGAAAATGCCCGTTGCTACAAGCAACGCATATTAACATTTAAGATATTTGTATATATTAAATGGTTGATTATTCTTTATCCTTAACCCCACCTTGATTTCCTCCATACTGAGCAAATACTGGAATTAAAACATTGCATGACATTCATGTATTGTTTATTTTACTCATATAGTCCTTCGGTAATAGTAAGCTTATTTTGATTTCTTTGATTTATACTACTATATTACCTGATTCAATTAAATAAAAATAGCGATTATCTTTTCTTTCATGTTCAAAATCTTCTAATATTGTTCTTAATCGCTTAGTTCTTTATTTAATTCATCAATCAACACCTGTAATTCCATCCTCTTTTCCTGTGGTAAAAATTTAGCCAACATACTCACTTGTTGTGCAAAAAGGCTCAACAACCCAGTTGCTCCTGTTTCTGTCGTCCCCATATGCTCCGCTAACATTTCTACCGTTTCTAAATTAATCGTACCACCACCCATTGCTTCAATTACTTGCAATGCATTTTCTGGCAAATAACCAATGGCCGCCATTCCTTTGACCATATAGCCAATGTAAGAATCCAATGCTTCCCGTCCAGCTATAGTTTTTGCAAAATCACCCATACTCATATCAAGAGAATATACTATCTTACGGTATGGGAGATCAGAATAAACCTTTACTGTTTGTTCCAGTAGAACCTTTTCCGCATTTTCACAAATTTGAATACCATATTCCCCTGGCTCAATCCTCCAATCAGACATATCCATACTCCAGTGTGCAAATGCCCTCTTTTCCAATATAAAACTTACTTCTTTTTCTTCTTTTGGATGCAATTCTATCTTTTCAAAGGCTTTTAATTCCCGTACGGGACGAATCACTTCTTCACGCGGCGGAGCCACGTATAATTGAACTAATGCTTTCCCTACCCTTTCTCCAGTATTTTTAACAGTAACCTTAACTTTTAAAATTTCTATATCATCCATTTCAGATTTATCCAAAGTTAAGTCTTTATATTCAAATGAAGTATATGACAATCCTGTACCAAAAGGAAATGCTACTGGTATCTCTTTCGTTGTATAATAACGATAACCTACAAAAAAACGCTCCATATAATCAATCTTATCTCCTTCACCAAAATAGGAAAGATAGGATGGATTATCTTGTAGATGCTCTGGAAATGTCTCTGGTAAGTGTCCCGAAGGATTTACTTGTCCATACAAAATATTCACTGTCGCTTCTCCTACTGCCTGACCTCCAAGATACATTTCCAAAATCGCTTTAGGTCTATGTTTCCAAGGCATCTCAACTGGCGAACCATGGTGTAACACTACTACAGTATTGGGATTGACCTTACAAACCTCTTCGATTAATGTATTATGACTTTCTGGCATTTTCATATGGCGGCGATCAACACCTTCCGACTCCATTACATCTGGTAACCCTACAAAAACCACTGCTACTTTTGCCTTTTTTGCTACCAATACCGCTTGGTCTAATAATTTACCTTCTTCTTTTACACCTTCTACTGGATAACCTTGCGCAAAGGCAACTTGATATCCTTCTTTCTCTGCTGCTTCTAGTGCACTCACCACCTTAAAACTATTGATATGACTAGATCCCCCGCCTTGATACCTAGGTTTTCTTGCAAAATCACCAATAAAAACCACTTCATCCTCTTTTGATAAAGGTAATATAGCTTCTTCATTTTTCAATAAAACAGCCGATTCTTCTGCGATTTTTTTTGCTATCTTATGATCCTTTTCATAATTAAAATTCACTTCCTCTTTCTTAGAATCCTGTGCTTTAAACATTAAAGTCAGAATCTGTTCACAAGCAAAATTCAAATCTTCTTCATCTAACTTACCAGCTTTTACTGCTTCAACAATTTCAAAATCCGTTGTCGTTGCTGATGGCATAGTTAGTGCACACCCCGCTTCTATAGCGGCGCTTCGATCATGCACTGCTCCCCAGTCACTAATCACACACCCTTTATATCCCCATTCTTCACGCAATAACTCCGTTAAGTATTTTTTATTTTCTGTTGCATATACTCCATCAATCTTATTATATGCGGCCATAATGGTCCATGGTTGAGCATTCTTTATAACCATTTCAAAGGCTGTCAAATAAATTTCTCGCATGGTTCTCTCATCCATATTCGAGCTGGCATCCATACGACGATACTCTTGATTATTAGCAAAGAAGTGTTTAAGGCTTGTTCCCACCCCTTCCTTTTGAACTCCATTTACATATGATGCTCCTAATTTTCCTGCCACGATTGGATCCTCTGAAAAATATTCAAAATTTCTTCCACAAAGGGGGCTTCTCTTTATGTTAATGCCAGGACCTAACAAAACATGTACCCCTAATGACTGCGCCTCTCTTCCTAGAACCTCACTCAGTTCTTCTAACAAATTGCAATCAAAACTTGCCGCACTTGTACAGCCTGCTGGAAAGCACACTGCTTTTACACTGGCGTGTTCATTTAAATTATTTGCATTACCCTCTTGAGTTCGAAGACCATGAGGGCCATCACTCATTCTAATTGGTATAATTTCTAAATCTTTCACCGATTTTGTAAACCAGTTATCTTCTCCCGATGTTAGTGCTGCTTTTTCTTCTAACGTCAGTCTCGCTATTAATTCTTTTATTCTCTGATCCACCTTTTACCTCCCATTGATAGCATTGTTTACTTCTAGTTCTACTTTCATCCGCTTTGTTTTACTTTCTATTCCCTTGGAAGAAACAGTAATTTTCAATTCTTCACTTTTCTTTGCTTTTGCCACTGCCAATGCTCTACCATAATAAGTTGTAAAGATTCCAGATGTGTATTCTTCTTCTGTTCGTGGATTCGCACTACCAAATGCCAAAAGTTCTCCACCTTCAATGTCTACTTTTAATTTCACATCGTAGTTACTTTCTATCACTTCATTTTCTCCAACAATCTCTATATTTATATAGACAATATCTCCTCCTCTAATTATTTCGTCTTCCTGCGTTATTCTTATACTAGGGGTACCGCTAGCTGAACAAAGTATATTTCTTCCTTGCTCTTTTCCTAAAGCATCGTATTCAATTGCTTCTAATTCACCTGGCTGATAACGAACCTTAAATTTTGCCATACAGTTCTTTACTCTTTTTTTTCCAATGGATTTTCCATTTAAAAGCAATTCAATTTTATATGCTGTAGTATAAACTTCTACTACTGCTTGATTCCCCTCGCATCCCTGCCAAGACCAACTCGGTATCCCATTCGTTCCTCTCCATACCATCTTTGCTGGTTTTACTCCAGGATGGTTCACCGGCCGAACAGCAATTGCTGGTTTATCTAATATTCCCCATGCTGCTTGTGCTAAGAATAATTCTCCATTAGGATTTCCTAGAATATCCATAACACCTACATCTGCTAATAACCATGGATACGGTTTCTCGAACCCCTTTCCATCAGAAGTATAAGACCATGCACCTAACCCATTTTCACCGAGATAATCCCAGGCTGTCCACATGAAATCACCTATTAAATATGGATATTTCTTTACCATTTTCCAATTCTTCACTATATCTTGTGGAAAAGTTTCTGACCCATAAATCAAACGATTAGGATGTGCCATCTCTTCTTTTGGATAACGCCCAGAAGCATAATTATATCCAGCAATATCAAGGGTATCCAAACAGGGAGTGGTGGCAATATCCGCTTTTTTTGAGTTCGCCGCTTTATTCATCCCAGTTCCTACCATTGCTGTAACCATGTTAAACATGGTACTACTCATGCCTTCCATCCTCTTTTGTTTTCCTTCCCCTTCCATTCCTCCATCTTCTCTATAGATACCACCACCTTTAGCTGTACTACTTATAATCATCAAATTTATTCCAGCTGTTACGGGACGCCCTTTATCCAAAGAGTGAAAAAGCTCTGTCATCTCTTTCGTTAATTCCAATCCTTTGTCAAAAGCAGGCTCGCTTACTTCGTTTCCAATGGAATACATAATAACACTGGGATGATTATAATCTCGGGAAATCAAAGATTTGATATCAAATATGTAATTTGCTTCAAAATCACTAGCATAATCATACTTGCTTTTATGGCGATACCACATATCCCAAGTTTCATCAATAACGTACATTCCTATCCTGTCACACGCTTTAAGCATCGCTATACTTGCTGGATTATGAGACATTCGAAGAGCATTATATCCCGCTTCTTTTAACTTCTTTACTCGACGTTCTTCACTTTTCTCATAACATTTTGCACCTAAAATACCATTATCATGGTGAACACATCCTCCTCTTAAAAGGGTTTCTTTTCCATTGATATATAGCCCCTTTGCGCTCCACTCAATCAGACGAATACCAAAATTCTCCTTCACTTCATCTACTACTGCTCCATTCTCAAGCAAAGATACTTTGCATTGATATAAGTATGGAGTCGTATCACACCACA
>DVLR01000280.1 GCA_018715425.1 Candidatus Merdenecus merdavium | reverse complement strand
AGGCGTATCATTTTCAAAAATTTCATTTAAAGTCACAGTCGTAAATAAATTATTAATGGATGGATAAACCTCTGAAGAATGTGATTCAAGGCCTGAAATTCCATCCTTGATTTCAAGTAATATTTCAAATGGATTATTAGCAAAGTACTGTACGAATTGGTTGTTTTCGTTATGAGTCACTGCTTCATCTTCCCATACTTTCATATTACATGGATCGAATCCGAGCATATCCCAGATTTCTACATTCCCTTCGTAAGAAAGTTTTGCATATGCCAAAAATTCTGCTGCTAACTCTGCATGATCTTTTCCAGCTACAACAGCCGTTCCTGTTCCACCGCCACCAACTGATTGTGCTTTTGCGTCCGTTGGTGCTGGTACTGGTGCAATGGCAATTTTTCCTTTTAAGTCTGGCATATAGTTGGTATATCTGGACATCTGCCACATAGGCATAATAGCACATGCGTAATCTCCCTGATTAAAGGCTCCATAAGCTTCTTCTTTATCTGGATTGCCTCCTGGAACAGTTTGAATCGCATTAGCATCTTGAAGTTCTTTTAAAAGTGTCATGGCTTCTACCATGGCGTCGCTGTTCACTGCAACATTGCCTTCACTGTCAATATAATCCGCTCCTAATTGAGCCATTAAGATATTTTCTGTCCATAGTGCACTTGTATCAGCTGTACCAAGATATTTTCCTGTAGCTTCATAGTATTTGCTACCCGCTTCTTTAAAGTCATCCCAGGTTTTAATTGTAGTATAATCAATATCTGCAGACTCCAAGAGCTCTGTATTGTAAAATGCCACCGTAGCACCTACATGTGTTGGAAGCCCATAAAGAGTTCCATCTTTGCTATATAGATCTAGTCTGGATTTAACAATATCCTCCATGTATGGTTCTGCTGCTTCTGATAGATCCATAAGTGCTGGAGTTCCTTGGGTAAAGTTAGAGAATTTCCCTTGTTCGATGTCTACAAAATCAGGTGTTCCTTCCCCAGAATTCAGGGCAATCTGTAGTTTGTTATGCATGTCATCATAAGGCATTACATTTACCTGAACCTCAACTTTCTTGTCTGGATTCTCTTCGTTCCACTTTTCTGCCATACTCACATAAAACTCTCCATGTAGCTCTACGAAGGTCCACATCTCAAGGGGCGTAGTTTCATCTGAACTATCTACATTCACTTTCTCAGTATCTTTTTCTGTAGATTGTTTTTCTCCTTCTTCTTGCTGTGTATTTGGGCTTGATGTTTCGCCATCACCTTCGTCGGAATTTCCACATCCCGTTAAAACGCCAAATACCATGGCTGCACTGAGTGCTAACGCTAATATTTTTTTAATTTTCATAGTTTTTCCTCCTAAATACATTCTCCTGTTATAATTTGTTAAACGTTTTACTATATATAAATTATATATTATAAATAAAACCAATGGAACCATTTCTTTTTATGTTTATGTAAATTTTAAATTAGCTTTTAACCTTTAACAGCACCTGCTGTCATTCCCTCAATAAAGTATTTTTGGAAACAAAGGAATAAAATCAAAATTGGTAATACTGAAAAAAAGGAACCAACAATAAGCAAGTCGTAATTATTACCGTATGGAGTCATCAAAGTATTCAGTCCGATAGGAAGAGTATATTTTTTATCTGACCTCAATACTAACAATGGCCATAGGAAGTTGTTCCAGCTATTCATACCATTTAAAATAGCCATGGCTGCAAAAGATGGTTTCATAATAGGCATAATTAGCTTAAAGAAAATACCATATTCAGAAGAACCATCAATTCTTCCTGCCTCTGTAATCTCCTTGGGAATGCCTGTTAAATACTGGCGAAAGAAAAAGATCGTAGCTGCATTTGCCATAAAAGGTAATACAATGGCTCCATAGGAGTTAGATATATGCATATCATTAATCTGAATATATAATGGTAACATCAGCATCTCAAAGGGAACAGACATAATGATCAGCACGCAGACAAAGAAAAAATTCTTAAATTTAAATTCATACCCTGCAAATCCATAGGCTACAAAGGCACTAATAAGTAACGTTCCCACTACTTGTATCACCGTCAAAAACAAGCTATTAAAAAACCATTTAAAATAATCACCTGAATCGGTAAATAGCATAATATAACTACTAAGATTAGCTGTAGAAAAGTCTAATTTTAAGTTCAAACCATTTCTAATAAGCATACTTCCATCCTGAAAGGTACCTATAAAGATCGCCCAAAATGGTAGTAATACCACCAGTGACATAAGAATGAAAAATAGAATTAGCAATATTTTTTTTATTTTTTTATCTATTGTCATACTATTTTTCCTCCTTTTTAAACATTCCTGTTAACATCAGTTGCAATAAATTAATAAACAAAACGACTACGAGAAGGACCACCCCAACGGCTGATGCATAACCCATATCATTTTTTTCAATTCCTTGCCTGTATAGATAACCTACAATTGTAAGACCAATATTCTGAGGAGAGTTATTTCCTTGCCATAGCATATAGCTCTCTGTAAACATAGATAAGCCGCCATAGACACTTATGGTAAGCACATATACAATGGTTGGCTTTAATTGAGGCACTGTAATTTTAATAAATTTCTGCCATCCCGTTGCACCATCCATAGATGCTGCCTCATAGTAATCCTCTGGAATGCTCTGTAATCCAGCTAAAAAATACATCATATTTACCCCAAACCATCTCCAACAAGCCAAAGATAGAAGTGCTGCAAATCCAGTATTAGATCCCTTCAACCACTTGATAGGCCCCATTCCAAAAAGTCCTATAAACTGGTTCATAAGAGCCGTGTCCATCTCCCCAAAGATAAGCCTAAAGATTGTACCAGCTACAACAACTGAAGTTAATGCTGGTATGAATAAGGATGATTTAAAAAAAGAAGCGATCTTTCCTGCAACGTTTCCCACTACAAGCTTTGAATTGATCATAACAGCTAAAATCAAAGGAATGGGAATGAGTAACACAAGGGTCCAGATCATATATTTTATGCTATTTCCCATTGCAACCTTAAAGACTCGATCATTAAATAATCTTTTATAATTGCTTATTCCTATAAACTCTACCTGTCCAGGAAGTATTTTTTCCATGCTCATCATACCTGATTTAACCAGTGGCACAAGCCAGAAAATAGCAAAAGTCAGTACAAAAGGCAGTATAAATACGTAAGGTGCTGCTTTTTTCGAATATAAAAATTTCTTCATCGCATTTCCTCCTGGTAAAGTTCTTTTATCCATACCATCATTTCGCCACTCTTTCGATTATTCCAGTAACAGTATGGGATGGCCTTTAAAGGAACATCCTGAAATTCTACTCCCTTTATTTTATAAAGAGTATGGGCATCCCATTCATCCTCCCGTACTTTTTTCCCCTTAAACTTAATCACAATGGTTCCGTCTAAAAGTTCTTCTTCAAACTCTTCTTCCAAGGGTTGTTCCGTATTTACAAAAATGGAAGCCAGATTTAAAAAGTTATCAGTTTCTTCCAAGCAGTAAACCAATGGTCCTTTTACTACAGCTACTTTCCCAACATTTTCTCTTACTGCAGGATGTGCATGTACAAATACGGACTCCATTTGAAATTCAATGGAAATCGTATCATGATAGAATACTCCTTCTAAATATGCATATCCCTTGGATACCTTTACTTTTTCCACTTTCTTTCCATTTTTTAAGATTTGAAACTCCTGTGCATAATCAGGAATTCTAAAAGCAAGGCATCCCGAAACCTCCCGTTCCGCCTCAACCTGAATGGTCATACTTGATTTCCAAGGAAATTCTCCTGTTAAAGTCAAGCGAATAGGAACCTGGTTCATAGAGGTCTCACAAACATTTCCAATGTACATATTGACGTAAATAGTATCTTCTTCTTGAAAATAGATATATTGCCCTAGGGAAGCTAAGGTTCTTGCAATATTAGGAGGGCAACATGCTACTCCAAACCAAGTTTGACGAACGGTCTTTACATGCTCTTTAGACGTTCGATCAATACAACTATCTGGCCACATTTCTAAGGGATTTACATAGAAAAAACTCTGTCCGTCAAGAGCGATCCCAGCTAATACAGTATTATAAAGAGCCCTTTCCACAACGTCTATATATGTGGCATCTTTTTTTATCTGAGCCATTCTCTTTCCAAAGAGAGCTAGACCAATGGATGCACACGTTTCTGAATAATTAACATCATTAGGTAAATCATAATCCGTTGTAAATCTTTCAAGTATGCCAGATGATCCTATACTACCAGTTATGTACATCCGTCTGTTCACCATATCATCCCAAATGGTATCACAGGCTTTTAGCAACTCTTGATCCCCATATTCATCAGCAAGATCCGCCATGGCTGAGTACATATAAGTAGCTCTAACTGCATGACCTTCTGCTGTTTTTTGTTCTCTTACTGGGGCGTGAGACTGGGAATACTTCGGATCATATCTTTCAAATTCAGGAAAGATTCTTTTAAACTTTTCACTTTTTTCCTCTTTCAAGAAATAGTTCTCACCTACACCTCTTGCATCAATAAAATATTTGGCTGTATCCAAATACCGTTTCTCACCAGTAATTCTATATAATTTAACCAATGCCAACTCAATTTCTTGGTGTCCTGGATATCCATGAATCTGATTTTCCTTATTTCCAAAGTTCTCACATATTAAATCTGCAAATTTGGAAACTATCTGAAGAAACTTATCCTTGCCTGTGGCCTCATAATATGCTACAGCCGCCTCAATCATATGACCAGCAGTATAAAGCTCATGGCCTTCCGTCAGATTACTAAACCTTAATGAAGGAGCTTTAATTGTATAATAAGTATTTAAATAACCGTCTGCCTGTTGAGCCCGTCCAATTAACTCAATGGTTTCATCCGCTATCTTTTCTAGTTCCTCATCTCTCTCATGAGATAATACAAATGCTACTGCCTCCAGCCATTTTGCTACATCCGTATCTTGAAAAACCGCTCCAGCAAATTCTCCTTTGGATTCTCCTGCTGCAATACGGAAGTTCTCAATACAGTGGCTAGGTTCCACCCCTTCCAGACGATCGTTTAAGGCCTCCCATTGATAAGGAATAATTACTTCTTTTACGTGCTTAATATATTTATTCCAAAAAATATCATCTATTTTAATATGATTAAGTGGAATACTTGAATTTGCCATTTTCGTCATAAGTCATGATCCTCTCTTTGTTAAACGTTTTACTAATAAATAAAAAAAAATCTTGTTTTACCAGAATTGATAATTGATTTCTCTTTGATTTCGTTTTTCTTTATTATTTTTATACCATATAT
Organism: Candidatus Merdenecus merdavium; assembly: GCA_018715425.1. Taxonomy (GTDB): domain Bacteria; phylum Bacillota; class Clostridia; order Lachnospirales; family Lachnospiraceae; genus Merdenecus; species Merdenecus merdavium. The sequence continues at coordinate 9,940 of DVLR01000280.1, read as the reverse complement.
AGATACATATGTCAATGAATCTTATGGTGTAACGTTTAACTTTATAAGAAATGCACAAAATTCTATTTGGGGTTTTGTCTATTTCTTTTGTTTCTGGTTTCTAAGTCCATACATCTTTTGTCCCATAGAAATACTTTGCCTCCCATTTCTATGGTATTTTAAAGAAACATAACTCTTTCAGTTGTCTAACTAAGAGAAGCCAGATTTGGTCTGTCATTCACCTAAATCTGGCTTCTCTTAGTTGTTTCCTGTTACTCTGTCCTGATGCTTATTAGTATCTCCTCCTCTTCCATGCTACAAGTCCTAAAAGTACCATGGAAGATAGACCTGTAACCACTAAAAGCACGGTAATATTCGTTTCATCTCCTGTTTTTGGAGCTTTAACTTCCGAATTTCCATTATTTTTATTACTGTTTTGATTCCTATCTCCATAAGATGATTGATCCTTATGTCCATTTTCTTTTCCACTGCCTTGATCTTTATCATCCCCTGTATCATTTTGATCCTCTGTTTCTTCTTTATTATCATTTCCACTAGGATCTGTCTCTGTTTCACTTTCAGAAGGTTGTGTCGGCTCCGTTTCATTTACTTCTCCCACTTCAACGGATAACTTTTCTACTTCTGAACCTACTTCCTTATTATCCTTTGCTAGCTGATCAACAGTTACAGTAGCTTCTAATACTGTTCCAGCTTTTATGCCACTGTCAAGCTTAAACACCATGTCGACCATACTTCCGTCATTTTCTAAATGGGTTGCAGTAGCAAAGGCTAGGACAATTTCCCCTTCTTCTTTATTTCCACTCAAAGGATCATTGATTTCATACATGGCTCCTTCCAAAGCATTTCCCGCTTTTACAGATTCTAGCTTCATTTTATGGCCATCGTATTCCATTCGAATTTTCCCGTTAGCTACTTCACAAGCTCCCGTAATTTCACATGAAACTGTTACATAGGTGTCCCCTTCCTTTATATCCTCAGCTTTTAGTTTTATTCGAGGAACTTCCGCTGCATATGTTGGCACACTCTTTGCCAATAGTAATACAAACGTCAGTACTGCTATTCTTATCAAAAACTTTTTCATGTAAATACCTCACATTTCAAGTGGTCTTAATCATTAAATGAATCCATTATATCTGCTGAAAATCTCAAAATTTGTGTAACATCTTTCCCATCCTGTTCTTGATCCTTATTAACATCTGCTGCTTCTAGAGATTCTTCTGATAAATCAGTAAGTTCTGCAATGTATTTTAATAGAAAACTTGCATCACTTGTGTCTACTTTACTATCTCCATTCACATCTCCTAGATAACGTACTTCTAGCATCTTTCCAATCAATATATCTAGTGCCTTATTTATTTCACTTTGAAGGGCATCTTTATCGGTAAGCACCAAGCTAGCATTTGTATTCGCTTCTTCAAGACCTTTGATACTAGACTCTACATACTTATCCTTGTTCATAAGAATTTCACTGGCTTTATTTATGGCATCTTGAAGTTCTTCCTTGTTCCCTCTTATTTGCAATCCACTCATTGCCTCCTGAAGTCCATAATAAGCTTCGTCTATGTCCTGATCCTCTGCTTCTGGATGATCCATAACCTCTTTAGCAGTATTTAACGCTTCTTTTAATTTCGTTACACTTGTACTTGTCTATTTATCTTCTTTTGTTAATATTTCTTCTGCAATCTTAATTAACTTCGCCAAACGAGTGTCATCTTTTCTTAACATACTGTTAACTGCTGTGATTAGGTTTCTTGTGGCTGTATGAATCTCATCTTGGGATGCATGTTCATCCTCAGCAACAATCTGTGCTTGAGCAAGTACATCCTCTACCATCTGGATACTCTCTACACTATAATTCTTTGCAGTTTCTGGATCATCTAAAATCGCCATTGTACCTGCTATTGCAGCCTTTAATCCGTATTTTACAGTGCTAATTTCTAGATTTGCATACCCTGTGATCAAATCATAAAAAGCAGTATCCACCCTTTCTTGAGATGCATATTTATCATGGGCAACCTCTCTTGCTTGATCTAACGCTAATTGGAAGAAAGCATAACTTTCACTTGTATAGGTTTGATTTTCATTCTGTTCTTTCTCATGTTCTTGTCCCATAACAATTGCCAGATTCAGCGCGGACATATCTGCAGGCATCTTAACAGTAACTTCAAGATCCACTGTTAAAGTGATATCATTTTCTGTATATGATATTGTTAATATCTGACTTCCAACCAAGCTATGATCGAACCCACTTACTTGGATCCCATCTAAATCATCAATTATCTTTGTTGTGGAATCTTCGTAAACAAACTCTAAAACCATACCTGCCAGATCCAACTCTTCATCTATAAGATAAGTGGTTTTTACTGGTTCTTCTTTAAGAATCATATCCTTTAACTTTGGAATTTTTATCAAAGCTTCTTTCTTTTCTTTGAGATCATTGAAAGCATCATCAACTACTGCCTGATATGTATTTTCATCCTCTAAAACTACCACTGCCGCATCTAGGGATTCTTTAAAGGCTTCCCATCCTTCCTCATGGTAATCTTTTGCTTCTAGCAGTCTTGATTCCTCTACTAGAAGTTCTAGTTCCTTTTTATCTACTCTTGAATACACTTCCCATTCCCAAACTCCGACTCCGTTCATATCCTTTTGTGGTTTTGTTAAAGTACAACGAAGTGCACGCACTGCTACAGCTTCTTCAAACGTGATATGATTCCGTTCATTTTCTTTCATTCCTGAATCCACCCTTTCCAAGACTACCCACTCATCGCTATCCACGGGAAGATAAGTATAGGTATAACTTGCAGGTGTTTCTATTCCTCCTCCGTCGTTCCAAAGATATAAATCCGATGCTTCAATCATGACTCCTTGTGGCCATGAATACTCCAACCACTCAACACTACTATCATTGCCCCAAGTACCCCAGTGACTACCACTAAGCCTTACGCCATCCCTTACGGATGGAAGTGATTCCCAGCTAGACGTATAGCTGGCTGTGAGCCCTGCAACAAATGCCAGATTCCCATTGACTGGTTGAAGTTCCTTCATTGCCAGTAATAAGTCTTCATGCACCTGTTTTACTTCTTCTTGTGTGGCAGTGGTTTTAGATAGCACGGACTCCACTGCTCCCATAGCTTCCTTTACAGGATCCAATCCACCTAAAAGCTGGGATTCATTTAATGAATTCACCAAGCTATATACTTTTCTCAATTCTGTTTTATCAACTAAGCCATCACCATATTCATATCCGTTTACTTTCCATTCTAGAATACCGCATCCAAGTGTTACAGGATTCATATCTATGCGAATTCCAGTAATCAGTGAAGGTTCAAAAGTAGTTGTATTATATTGATTAAGATCATTCCCCAATCCCGAAACATTTCTAGGCGTATACCAAGTACCCTTTTCATCTCGTAGGGTTACCTTCATATCTTTAGGTTGAAAATTTCCTCCACCATCACGGAATACATATACATCCATTGATTCAGCGATAATAGGCTGTTGCCATTCATATTGCATCCATGCTGGACCACCTTGATCTCCTAACCAATTATGCCAAGCTCCATTGCTTACATCTTCAGAAGAGCTTGGATCTTTTCCATCATTTAGGGAAGCTACTCCACCTAAGTCATGTACAGAATTTATGATGGCCGATGGTTCTGCAACAGTGGCAAGGTTTCTCTTCTCTTCTGATACAACGTATACGGCAACCTTTACTTTTTGATCACTATCAACAACGGTTCCTTCTGCAAAAAACAATCCACTTGATTCATACTCTTTGGAATCTATCTCCTTCCAATGAACTTTGTCTTCTCCAATGGTACCATCTTCTAAGATCATCTCCACTTTTTCAGGTAGTGTTGGAGCTGTTCCTTCCTTAGTCACTATACTCAATCCGCGGTATGCACCATCAACCTCTCCAACCATCTCCACGGCAACATCTTCATAGCTTGATACATCTGCATCAACTGCCTGAAAGCGAAGAAGGTAGGTGCCTGGCACGGATGCTTTCATTATTGCACTGGATTGATTTGCATTTCCAATGATAGCATGTCCCCCTTCTGGTTCTTCTACTATACTCCACTCATATTCTAGCTCACCATTATATAATGGATCTGGCGTAGCCTTACCATTTAAGGAGGCAACACTTATATTTACTGAATCCTGAATGGCAGTAACTTCTTCAATGGTAGGTGAAGCTCTATCTGGAGCAATCTCAAGGATCATGGTCTTTTTCACAATGGTACTTAATTCACCATCACTTACGGTTAGGGAAATTTCATATTCACCCTCTGCCGAAGCAACTCCTTGGGTATTGGGTTTCGTATCTTCATCAAAAGTTAATGTAGCACCTTCTGGAACCATGGAAGCTTCCCACTTGTAAGTTAATTCCTTGTTTGGAGCTCCGTCATCATAAGCCAAACTCTTCACATCAAATGGTACAAATGCCTGTAACTTATCATGGGATATAACAATTTCAGCATAAGGAGCTTCATTTTTTCCTCCATCCATTTTTTCAATGGTAACTTCAGCTGTGTCACCTGAAGGGATCATAACATTGGCTCTACCTTGATGATCCTTAACATAGCATTGCCCAACTTGTTGTCCATCTAGCTTAATGCTATAGAACCCATCTTCTAATCCTGGTCCACTAAGGTCTATTTTAGATAAATGTTCTGTTTTAACCTGGGTCTTCAAGTTTAAATGGAAGTAGCTTCCATCTTCTTTCATTTTTACCTGACTAGCAGAGTCCTGCTCAAGGGTTAAGTAAATCTTTTCATCCATTAGGTTCAAACGTTTCCCAAATCCATCCTTAGGTATAATGGTATAGATATCGCCATTTTTAGAAACCTCACTTCCATATCCAACCAATCCAAAGATTGGATCTTTGACTACATCTGAACTGATTCTAAGTAAGGATCCGTAAATTCCCTGATCCGCCTCACCTGAAAAATCATTCCAGCCATTATTCATGACACGGGTACCACCATCAAACACATCCATTGCACCATGGCCACCCTTGTACATGGTGTATCTCCAACCAACATTACCAATGTAATCTTTACTGATCTGTCCCATATTGATGGCATTAAAATTAGAAATCTTCGCACCATAATTCATACGTTGTGCCCATGCACTCGAATCCGTATCCCATCCGTTATCTTGATAACGGAGCCAGTCATCCATGATAGAGCCAGCTAAAGATGCAGTATACTGGAAGTTCCACCAGTGTTCCCCGCCGATAAATACAGGATTAGCATAGTGATACCAAGTCGGTTGTATACCACGCATTGCTCTCGTTTTCCACTCAGCAATCTCCATATTTTTTAATGCATTTCCAGCAGCTTCATGGTTGGGATAATAGGTTCTAAGAGCTTTGGCAGCAGCATAAGCTCCCTCTTCTCCAGTATTATCATAGACAAATTCTGAACCATAAGGATATGCAGCGTTTGCCATGTTACGACCTTTGTCCCTTGCAAACCTAGTCTGTAAATTATTTGCCTCAGTAGTCATACCTTCATCCTTTAGAGCCTCGATGATTTCTGGAATCTGTTGCTCACCGTAAAATCCAACTGGAGATGCGCTAATACGATTGTAGTAAATCTGATAGGCTTTATCTAGATAAAACTCGGGTGTTTCACGATATTCCATTAAATCTGGATAAGCTTTTTGAATGCGATACATGTTGAAGAAACCAGTTACCTCCATCACCTCTGAAAATGCACGATTGTAGGGCACGGAGCTAGTTGCATATATACCAGAATCTCTTAAATAGTTTGCTACCACATAAGTTTCTTGGGTATATTTCATATAATTTCCCCACATAAAGTCGATTAAATATCGCTCTATGGATTTACTTTCTTCAGCATCTGGTGTCAGATAATTCTTCATTGTCATAAAATTAATATTATCATGACTCCAATCATCTCCCCAGTGGGTTTTTGCATTCTCATCGACACCACTTGCAAAATACCAATCGTTATAATTTCCATAGGTCGGACTATCTGGATCATTGTCATGCTGATTATTTAACATAAATTCAGAGTGGGTCTTTACCGCTTCATCCAGCTCTGTTAAAACATTAAATTCATATTGAGTAAACTTATCAATCCATGTATCACCAACTTTTAATTTGTAATCTACTCGTACACTGTTGTTACCGATACAGCCAAAGGTTAGATCATAGATATGATGCTTTTCACCATCTATTGTTTTTGTCTCTACAAAATCAACGGATTCATTGTAATCTGGATTTCCGTCATGGGTCCCTCTTCCACCACGTGAATTGTTTACAAGACCTTCTCCTTGCATTGGAATATGCTCTTCATCAAAAGGATCATTTTCGTGAACGCATTGAATATCCAAGGTTACATCTGTAATGATTTCATCATTATAATGCAGGTCTAACTTTGTTGGCATATTGATTGCTGTTTGAAAGCTCGGCATTACAATAGCATCCATCAATCCTGCATTATATAAGATGGAACGCATATTCCCTTCACGCTCTTCTATGGAGGTTGAAGCATTGTTTGTACTATTTGCACTTTCCTGTGGTTCATTATCCCCTGCACGAACAGCTGAAAACTTAAATTGATATGTTTTACTCTCTTCTGGACCTAATACTAGACTTGTTGCATCGGTATAATAACCTCGACCAGTTTTTTGGATATCTTTGGAGTGAATATAATAAACACTTAGACCTGGCTGCCAACCACCACTATCACTCGTCCAATTATTGAATAAGCTATCTGCACGTTCCCCCTGTACTCCATTGTTATTTCCTACCCAGTTATCAATATACTCAATGCGGGCACCACTTTCGGCTACAGGAGTAAATAGCACATAATTACCCTCACCACTACAACGAACTGCATAAGCATATCCACTATCAGCACCCGCAAATGTATGTACCGTTACTCGTTCATTGTAAACGCTGTCCTGTGTAGTATACTTATTATTCCAAGGCATAGGCAGGCCTACATCACCAAATTCAATCCACTGGGTTCCTTTGTTAGAAAGGGTAATTTCCCATAAAAGGGAACCATCCTCTGTATCCATATCATAAACAGATTTTACATCGAATCCTTTCATGGTACGATCACCAGTTGAACCTTCATCATGTCCAATAAAATCAACTTCCACCCTTTTATCATTGATAACATTCTTTTTTATATATGGATTTGATTCAAGATTTTCCGTCGCATCGGAATATGTGGTTGATCCACCTGCTGCAAGAGTCTTATTTGTATCAATTTCAACAAAACCGCTTCTATCCTCTGGGAATACCCCATCTTCACTTGTTCGGTAAGAGAAAATCATTTCTCCCATCCATTGATGCTCTACACCATTTTGAGGGCTTGTATCATTTGGAAGTACAAAGTTTACTTGATCCCCCTTATTATTTGTTGGGTTATTTTTGATATTCATCAAAGAAATCTGCCCCAAATCCCCAATCTGCACACTTAAACTTTCGTTAGAAATCATCCCAGATGTACTTTTTTCTACACTGGAATTAGATTCTTCTTTCTTCTCTGAATCTATATTCTTTTCAGATTTTGATTCAGGATTAGACTCCTTTTTTTCCTCGGCTTCTACTGATATCATGCCAGTAAAAGATCCACTTAAGATGGATACAATCAACAGCAACGACGCCCCCAGCGAGACTGCTCTTTTCTTATACAAGTGCCTTAGTTTTTGCATATTTACATCCTTTCTTTCATGATAAAACATCCATTACCCCTTTAATATAAAGTGTTGCTTTAGAATCACCCCTTTCAACATCAAAAGTTTTATTAACATTTTCTCCCTTTTCTAAGGGGATTCTAGTGTTTTTGTAAAACGTTTAACCTATCAATAAAAAAAATAGATTTTCTATTTTCATTTCAATCTATTTCATACTGAAATTTATATCACGTTTTATCTATACTGTCAATCATTACTCTCAATAAGATTGTTTTTTATAATAAGTGTACAAAACTTCTTTTTTATTTTTGTACACTTATCCAAATTCTTTCTGTTTTTATAATAAAAAAACTCATTTCTTCATAACTTCTTTGTACTAATTTAAAAATCAATTTTTTATGAAAGAAACCCCTTTCCTTTCATGAGATCCCTTTTTCTTCTTTCTCTTGATTTTAAGTTATAGCCTTTTCTAAATCAAATCTGCTGATTAAAAGATACATAACGCCAAACATAATAAGAGGAACAACAAAGGTAAAACCGTAAATCGCCAGCTTCGTAGCCTGAGTAGCAACCTTAAGAGTGGGATCATAATGAACCACGGCGAGCATCCAACCAAACTTAAATTTTAGTATAGAAAAAGCGGTTGATCTCCAATGGAGTAACCGCCTTTCGTGTAAAGTATGAAGTTTAAAAGTAAATTCATCTTTCTTATTCTCATCTAATAGAATACTTTTTTAAGTGCAAGAACAATTAAATTAGAATTTAAAGTACAAGATTCCAAAAGTAAATATCACAGTTTATAACATACTGGCTACTACTTTCCCGTGTGTTTTCCTTTCTTTCATCAGATGTAGGTACTTTGGTATTTCTTCAAACTTGATTTTCTGAATTTCAGGAACTTTTATCTTTTCATCAGCAACAAGTTTGCTAAGTGCTTGTGCCGTTTTAGCTGGTACTGCTTGTATTTCTTTATCTGGACTAGTTAGATAGTTACCAAATGCGATTTCATGAATAGAAATTCCTTTATCATAAAATTTCCACCCTGTCATATCAGGAAGTCCTGCTATTGCAGCCAGTTCGCAACCAAATTTCATAATTTTCATATCCTTAGTAGAACTTTCTCCACTAATTGTGTTTACTACATAATCAACTCCTAAATGATGGGTGATTTCATTTATACGTTCATATATATTTTCTTTTTTATAGTCTATTATAAAATCTGCACCTAATTGTTTTACATATACTTCATTTTCTCTGGAACATGTTGTAATTACCCTTAATCCATTTAATTTTGCCATTTGGATTAAGTAACTTCCTACTCCGCCAGCACCACCATGAATGAGTATAGTTTTCCCTGCATGGAGTTTAAATCTATCATACATAATATGATAGGCTGTCATTCCGGCTCCCGGCAAAGCAGACGCCTGTATGTAATCCAATTCTTTCGGGATTTCACATAAAAAACTCTCTGGCGTGACAGCGAACTCTGCAAAGCCCCCATGTGGATTGTCCATTTTTCTAAGGAAAAACACACGCTGACCAATAGAGAATCTTTTTACATCTTCTCCCATAGCAACCACTTCTCCTGCAACGTCAAGCCCCAAAACAATAGGAAACGAAAGTTCTCCCAAAGCTTCTGCCGTTTGATAGTCCGATGGATTTAATGCTACTGCATGAACCTTTATTAGTAACTCATTTGCTTTTATTTTTGGAACTGGAATATCCTCAAATTGAAGATTCTTTATACTTCCACCATGTTGTAATACTAATGCTTTCATAATTTTCTCCATTTCCCTATGCTTTAACTGGCACAGATACACACACCTTTTGGTTGAAGTTCTTTATCTGTCTATATCTCATTATTTAAAGAAATACATGTAGTCAAAAATAAGCGAACAGACGTAATCAACCCAGCTAAATCTTTAAATGGGACAAAGTGTCTTTTTCTTTCTTCAAAAGTTACGATTCTATTATATCAACTATATTTTATTCGTTCAATCCATTTTTATCCATGTACCATTCTGCCCCCCTGCCTTTATTCTCCCCTTTGCTCACTCCCAAAAAAGGGACAGGTACATTTGCTATAAGCACAAGGCTATGTTGTTATTCGACTACAAAGCCTTGTACTTTGGTCAACTGAGTAGCCTCCATATACTGGTTTTTCAAACTTCATAGATAAAGATCTATGAGGTTTGAATCAGTTAACATATGAGATAAAGTGGCTTTTTTGAAAGATGATTGTATTGATAAAGGGGAT
>DVLR01000279.1 GCA_018715425.1 Candidatus Merdenecus merdavium | reverse complement strand
TAAGCATTATTATTAACCATGGGAGAGATATAAATTGCCCCTGTATCTTTCATTATCCATGGAACTTCATCATAGTTTCTAATAGAAAACTCCTTTTTAACACTTACGCCACTTTCTTTTAGCATTTGATTCAGTTGTTCTCCACTATGACATATTTCAAAAGGTGCTTCTGGGTAGAGCAACCTTTCACCTTGTAAATCTTCTATCTTGATTTTCCCATTTGAAGCAAACCTATGCTCTTTATCATACATGATAGAATAAGGAATCTTTAAAAACGGATAATGTTTAATATCTGGTCGGTTACATCCTGCTACGCTATAAAGGATTGCCATGTCTATTTCTCCATTAATAAGCGCATTCTCCAAACTTGTCGGTTGGTAGGAATGAAGGATCAATTTTACCATAGGATATTTTTCAAGAAACACCTTTCTAATCTTTGCCACATAGAAATCTCTATCATAATAAAGAACCCCTAAATGCAATTCTCCTTTGGCAATTTTTTCTCTCCTGGAAAGCTTGTCCAGTAAATCCTCATACTCCGACAAAATCCTTTTGAAGTCTTCTAAAACAATCTCTCCTACTGATGTAAGTTCAAAAGAATTTCTTGTTCTGTTGATAAGTTGTACCCGAAGTTCTTCTTCTAATGAAGCTATATGGCGACTTAAAGCGGATTGGGCAATATATAGTTCTTCTGCCGTCCTTGAATAATTCTGCAATTCTGCAAGCTTCACGAATTCTCGCATCAAACTCAGTTTCATTCGCAACCTCCATACTTATAATTTGATTTATTACAACTATTGTATCAAACCATTGGTATGAACACTAGCACAACTACTTAATTTCGCCATTTCCTACCGTTGCTTATGCCTTATAACGTGGTATATCGTCTACATTCATATCTTTGTTATTTTCGAGATTCATATATGGTGTTCTCGTCACCTTCACACGAATTTCTTTTTGTGGAGTGCCTGGTGTTCCCCAAAGTACCGTTAATTCTGTTCCTTCAACTGCATACTTTTTCTCTATAAAGCCTAATGAAATCATGCGATTGTAGTATACACTATGTAACCTTCCCGTTGATGTGCCTATCATTTCATTCCCTGACATCACTTTGTCTGCATGATAAACGAAAGAAGATCCAGAATTATAATACATATCCATAGGTCTACCATCCATTGAATCATATGGGGTAACGTCACTTCCTCTAAATTGAGATGCAAATATTTCTCCCAAATCATCTGGATTCCATTCCAACGTTACCAATTCTGTCTTCTGATTTTGGGAAATTTGTTCCAATGCCTCTTTACCAATGAAATCGTGATTAAACTTCACTAAAAATCCCCATCCCACATCATAAGGTGTCTTAAAGCGAATCTCTAAGTCATCCCCTACACTTCCGACAAGCTTACGATTCATATTGTAGAATCCCTTCATCATATTTTCAGGCTTTGCAAGATATTCTGCCATTCCCTCATCTTCAAACCACGGAAGTGGATAGTGCATATTAATATTAGGAAATCCTGCTTCTGTATGATTCATACAATATGCAATTCGACCTAATTTTTTTGCTCCGTATTTTTCTCCCTGTTCCCATAATATACTGTAAACATCATCTATTTTACTCATATCACCATGCAATTCATATGCCAATGTCCCTGCCATACCCATGCGCAAAACTCGCACCTCTGTTCCAGCTATATCAATCACTTTATGACGTGCAAATTTCAAATCATGAATATCTGTTTTTGCTGCATTTTCAATAATCTCCAATGATTTTGGACCCGCAATTTGAATGAAAAATTCTTTTCCAGACAAGTCTTCACCTTGAACATTCATATCCGTTTTCGAAACGTAATAATCAATAACTGGCATCAACCAATAGGTACGATAAACATCTTCATCAATTTTCATCACTACTCCATCTGCTACCATCTGTCCTTTTTCATTACAAATGACAGCATGCCGAATTCCTCCTACCTTTGCATTCGAATAATCATTGATGCAAAGAGAATTCAGAAACTTTGTTGCATCGGGACCTTTTACATCATAAATCGGAGATTCGTTTAAAGCTGTCCCAATGTATGCAGTATCCTTTGACGCCAAAATCTCATCCTTATAGCCAGTATACTCATATGGAACCATGACTCCTCCCGCATTAAACATTGTAAATACACCTTGATTTACTGATTCGAACATAATATTCCTCCTTTTTTTGGCTAAATATGTACAAATACATTTTTAGCTATTTTTGTACTATTTGCATGTTTTTCTTCTTACATGTTCTATATTTTTATTATAATTCACTTGATTTCTCTTGTCATTGGACATATAATTATATTTATCAATTTGCTTTTTGTACATTATTGTCCATTCCAAAGGAGATTTTTATGACTTTTAATATAGAAATGATTTTTGAACAATTAGATATTGCTGATTCCACTCTTATTTCCAAACACAAAACCGATTTTTTATTAGAGGGCGTCAAGCTCTACAGAGAAGATCAAACGATAGAATCCCAATACCTATACATTCTAACAAGTAATCAGCTAAAGAGACTCTCTCCCACGGTAGTTAGCTCTTTTGTTTGTATTGGCACATGGAATCGTACCACTGATATTTCTTCCTATCTTTCCATCATAGTGGTTCCTCCTAAAACAGATGTGCATTTACTTTTAGAAAAAATCACAAATGTCTTTGATTCATTTCGGAGTTGGGAACGCCAAGCATATACTTTAATCCTAAAAAAGAAGCCGCTCCAAGACGTGCTTGATTACTGTAGCGCGAAACTCAAAAACCCACTTGCTCTATTCGACAGTCAACAGGCATTAATCTTAAAAAGTGGCAGTATCCCTTTGCAGAACGCAGATAGTATCTGGAAGCATGTTTTGAAAACTGGAGAATCACCCCAAGAAGAACACTCTTCCTATCTCGCCGAGAAATTACATTCTTCCAAGTACCCTTTCCTCTATAACTCCGATAATCAATATAAAAATATTAATCGCATGATTGTACGTGTCACGAAAAATGCACTTCCTTTTGGGTGTCTTTCTATGACCGATGTTTCGGTTGCCTTTAGTGCAACTGAATATTCCATACTCTTCTATACCGCATGCATCACAGAACTATATTTAACAAACTCTGAGGAATTCACATCTTACAATTCGGATACCCCTTGGTTTTTAACCCAATTATTTCAGGGGATTTCACTTGATTCTGATACCATTCAATACAATGCTGCCTTACTCGGAATGCGCCAAAATACTCCTTTTCAATTATGGATATTTCATTCACTAAAAAATATTGATTTATACCAAAATGGTGGTCACATGAGACACATCAAACAAATTTTCAAATCACCTTTTGCTTACGTTTATCAAAATCAAATTATAATATTAGTATTAAACCCGACACTGGCTCTTGAAGATCAAAAAGAATCTCTGTTACTCTCCCTACTTACAGAGCGTGAATTCAAATGTGCTTACAGTTTGATCTATCATTCTTTCACAGATATTCATGCTGCCTACTCACAGTGCCAAACTTTACTGGCCACATTTACTCTTGAAAGTGATTTATACCTAAATTTTCACACTTGTTACCTTTCTCTAATCAAAAAACATTGTCAGCAAAATAGTATCCCTGCCATAATGCTTTACCCCAATACACAAGCAATCCTTAGCAACAGTAAGGATAATTATGGTGTTGAATTACTTACTTGCCTTAAGGCTTATATTATCAACGGACAAAATGTCTCTACTACCGCTAAAAAATTAAGCATTCACCGTCACACTGTAATCTATCGCCTAGAACGGATCAGCGAGATTTTAAAAATTGAATTTAGAGGGTTAGATGAAACCACTTTGATTCAGCTATATATGTCTTGCTTATTATTACTGGACTAAAAGAAGGTACTGAGTAAATCATTCTGATGCATTTTAAGTCAGATTGTTTTATCCAGTACCTCCTTATATGAGGTATGGTGTGGAATTTAAGCCATTTTTTAGAATCCCAAAGAGATATTGATCCACAAAAACGAATAAAAGCCCTCTTTCTCTGACGAAACCAGAGCTGGCATCAAAGGAATTAAGCCATTTATCATCAAAAGAAAACAAAAACCTATGCAGCATGGTCATCTGCTGGTGGATATACAGACAAAATTACAGACAGGAAAGGTTTGGTACATTTAAAGTTATAGTGATAAAGTGATTTGCTTACGATACTCCTTAGGTGTTAATCCAGTTTCGTTACGAAAAACATATGAAAAATAACTTGCACTTTGAAAACCGCATGTAATTGCTATGTCGCTAACAGTTCTATTTGTTTCACGCAGCATATCACAACTTTTCGCAATGCGATACCTTATCACATAGGCATTAGGCGTTTGTCCTATATATTCATTGAATAACTCACAGCATTTACTTCTGCATACTGCTCCAGAACTTGCAATATCACCAAGAGTGATCTTCGTATCATAATATTGATGAATAAATCCTGTCATTTTCAAAACAATCTCTCGAAACTCTTCATATACATGATGCTTGGACACTTGTTGAACGTGATCTGCCATATTCGCACAAAGGGACACGGCTTTTGATAGCAAACGTATTAGGTTAGAACTTCCACTATGCATATCCTCATAAATGCCACTGATTAAATGCGAGGCTTCTTGTTGCCAATCAATATTAGGATGAAGTAATATAAAATCGTCGCTACCTTCCCCAAATTTCTGATTTAGATATTGTTTCATATCTTGAGAATTCTCAAAAAGCAATGCAGGATGGATAACGACAGCAATGAATGAACAGTTTCCTTTATCCGCAGAAAAGCCATAGTGCATACGCTTACTATTAACAAAAATACCATTATTAGAATCTATATGCACAATTTCTCCATTCACGAAAAAATCCATTTCCCCATCAAATACAAGAATAAATTCCAAATCTGGGTGCCAATGACAGGTAGCGGCATACCCATACCGAACAAGTTGGTCTTTATGAACATACATAGGAAAATCTGGTATATTATAATGCAATCTTTCTGATGAATCAGAAAATACTTCTAATGGCAGAGTCATAAGATCACCTCAAAATAAAATACGATTTTGATATAATTATAAAAGATATTTAAAGAAATTCCAAGTATAATCAGATACAATTATGATTTTATCGTTACCTCTATTTTCCTAAAAGATCAAAAGTCAACTAAGTATTTCTACAAAATCTTTTGTTATAAGTTGCGGCCGAGTGATAATGCTTCCTACCACTACACTGTAACACCCCAATTCAATAACCTTTTTCGCCTTTTCAGGTGTATTTATATTTCCTTCTGCTATTACTGGATGTTTTACCTTGCCTATTATTTCCCTTATAATTTCAAAATCATTATTTTCAATCTTTAATTCTTTACTTTGTTTCGTGTATCCTACCAAAGTTGTCCCAATAAAATCAAATCCAATAGCATCCGCATGAACCGCTTCTTCTACAGTTGAACAATCTGCCATAAATAGTTGATCTGGATATTTTCTCTTTACTTCATTAAAAAATTCATCTAGGGTTTTACCATTAGGTCGTTTAGCTTCCGTTGCATCAATCGCTATAATTTCTGGATTAGCTTCCATAAGCTCATCAATTTCTGTCATTGTCGGAGTAATATAAACTTCACATCCCTCGTAGTCTTTTTTTATGATTCCTATTACTGGCAAATTGGTTCGGCTCTTTATTTCCAAAATATCTTCTTTTGTGTTGGCACGAATTCCCGAAGCTCCTCCTTCTTTTGCCGCCTGTGCCATTCTTCCCATGATATAAGAGGAATGTAAAGGCTCATGTGGTAATGCCTGACATGAAACGATCAAATTCCCTCTTATTGCCTTCAGAACATTCTGTTTCTCAATCTTTTTTTCCGCACGACCGCTTACCTTAATTTTAACAATAATTTTTTCTATTTCCTCTGGTTCTTCCATTGCTATTCCTACTTTGTGTGCATCACTAGGATAGCAAACCATAAAATCTCCTTTTCTTAAATAATATCTTCCTTCTTCCTTCCCCTTATAAAATCCAATGTCTTTTAATTCGTCAAACGGAGTGTCTTCTTGCAAATGATTGATATTCGCCGTTGCAATACCTTCTACTCCTTTTACAATGTAATGTACATCAATATATTTTTTATGTGCCTCATACTTACATTCTTTCTCCGATTTTGATATCAATTTAACTGGATTGCAGAAAATTCTTCCCTGCATCAATACCGTATTGGATGTTATTGATTTCCCCTCATTTAAATTTGCTAAAAAAGAGAGTACATCATACAATTCTGGATACCCTATGTAATTCTTATAATTATAAATAGAATCAAAAATCATAATTCTCACCTCATATTTTTATATTATTTTTTTCAAGTGTTGTTTTTAGGATTTCTTCCATTATCAACTTCATCTTTGCTTTTTCTGCCACTCAATAATATCCTCCAGGTTTTCTTCGTTGTTGCAAGCACTTCATTATATGACTTTGGTTCCAACACTTCCAGTAATCTCCTTCCAGTATTTGCTTCCACCAGCAAGGAAACGTACTCCAATCTTGTATATCCTTCTGATGTATGTCTTATATAGTTTTTTTCCTTATCGAATCGGTTGTTGGCAAGAAATAAAATGGTAATATGCACCTAACATCCCAGCTCTATTCTGATTCTCTGCAAATGCAATTTTTGTATGTCTCAAAATAGATCCAAGCAAATATTGTTTTACGCTTTTTAAAATCAACGGTTTTAAATATTCTTTTTGTGCCATAATCCCTCCTCCTAAAACCACGATTTCTGGATTGACCATATAACAAATGTTTGCAATTCCCATCCCCAGTATATCTACCATTTCATTGATAGCACTAATACAATCCGTATCTCCTTTTTTTGCTTGTTCAAAAATATATTTTCCATTTATATCACTAATGGAAACATTTTTTAAAGCAGCAACTTTTTTTACCAAAATACTACTTGCTCCCATATCTTGAAATGCGCCTCCTGGTAAATGCATATATCCTATTTCACAGGCACTTCCAGAAAACCCATGGAACACTTTATTATCAATAATAAGTGAGCCACCAATTCCCGTTCCTATTGTAAGACAAACACTAATCTTTGTTCCTTTTGATGCTCCCGCATAATACTCGGCCAATCCTGCGCAGTTTACATCGTTTTCCACTTCACATGGAAGATGACAATGTTGTTCAATTTCTTCCTTTATATTTATTCCTGTATAATTAGGAATCAGCGGAGCTGCATATGTAATTATTCCATTATTGCAATCTACCATTCCCGCTGTAGAAATGCACACCCCTTTTGGTTTACAGTTTATTTTCAGCTCTTCTACCAGTGCAATTACTTTATTCAGTATCTTGGGGCCTCCCTGATATGCCTCTGTATCGCACTCTTCTACTCTAGAAAAGTTCCCTTTCTCATTTATAACCCCATATTTTATTGTAGTTCCTCCGATATCTATGCAAATATATTCTTTCATCCTATCCCCCTTTCATGCAGAGAGGTTCCAATATTACATTGGAACCTCCCTCTGTTACTCACCCAAACTCTCTATTGCTTCTTCTATCATTTGGGCACATAGTTCAATTTGCTTTTTGTCATCCTTTGTAATATCAGGAAGTGGTTTTCTGACACCGCCAATATTAATCCCTTGCACTCTTAAAATTTCCTTCATTACTGCATATAGATTTCCATGACACTCACACATGGCATAAATAATTCTGTTAATCTTATACTGTATTTTTTGTGCCCTCTCAATATCTCCTTTCTGGATTGCAACATCTGTAGCAAGATATAACTCTGGCATAACTGCATAAGTTCCACCAATTCCAGCATCTGCGCCCATAACTCTTCCACTTACAAACTGTTCGTCTGGTCCATTAAATACCACACTATCTTCTCCTCCGATATCTTTAAACATTTGAATATCCTGTACAGGCATAGACGAGTTTTTTACTCCGATTACTCTTGGATTTTCCCTCATCTTTTTATACAAAGATACACTCAATGCAACTCCTGCCAACTGCGGAATATTATAAATAATGAAATCCGTATTGGGTGCAGCAGCACTGATATCGTTCCAGTAATCTGCGATTGCGTAGTCAGAAAGATGAAAATAAATTGGAGGAATTGACGCAATGGCATCTACTCCCACACTTTCTGCATGAGCAGCTAATTCAACACTATCTTCCGTATTATTGCATCCCACATGTGCAATAACCGTAATCTTTCCTTTTGCTACTTTCATTACGCTTTCAAGAATGCTCTTTCTTTCTGCTTTACTCTGATAAATGCACTCGCCAGATGAACCACAAACATATAATCCTTTTATACCTTTATTAATCAGATATTCTGCAAATGCCTCTGTTCGTTCGGCACTTACATTGCCTTTCTCATCGTAACAAGCATAAAATGCTGGTATAATCCCCTTATACTTTTCAAAATTTTTCATCCTAATTCTCCTTATTTGACGCTCTCTATTGCTCCATCAATTCATCAATGGTAAATGAATCATACTTTAAAACATTTTTTAAATGTAGTTCGTCTCTAGACCAGGAATCATATTTTTCATATAATAACCCAATGTCTCCATTTGGCAACTCAGTCAAGCACGAATATGAGTATCCTATTTGATTTCCATCCACTCCATAATTATACTTCCAGTCTATGCTATACTTATCTATACCCTCTTTGCCAGTCTCATGAATCAATCCGATGTGAATAACTCCATTCCGCCGTCCATTCGTAGCATTGGGAGCTGCTAAGATAATCGCTGGCTTTCCATCAATCAACTGGGAATAGTTAATTGCAGACACTTGAGTTCCATAAGATGCTGCTTGCATTCCAGGAACATCTTTCCTATCGCTCCAAGATTCTCCACCATCCAAACTTGTCACTTCGGCAATAGTCCCTTTTGCAGTACGCATATATGTTTTTAATGATCCATCTGGCATTTCTACTGTCTGAGCCTCCGCAGTAGCACCTGTACCTCCCTGATCAGCTGCAACATAATTCCATGTTTCTCCGTGATCATCACTATACATAAATCCTAATTCCACGTTAACATTGGAATACAATGGAACAATAAGTCTTCCCTTGTATTCTCCTACAGAAATCTGTTTTCCTACCCCTGGTCCGACAACCAAAAATTTTTCATTTTCTGGCTTAAAACTACTTATTATTTTTAAATCAGACCATGTAGCTCCTTCATCATCACTATATTTCATAGCGAGATAATTAGTAGGATAAATCAGAAAGTCGGAATCTTTATAGAAAACATTCATTTTTATATCTACATCTGTTTTTATTTCTCTAAGATTTGTTCCTTCAAAGTAATAATCATACTGTTTACATGTAAGTGGCTCTCCATTTTTAAGTAACTCATATTGCCCATTTACACTGTATTCTGTTGGTTTATTTGTGGTATCGTCATATATTACTCCACCTTCACGTATCGTATAATGATAGTTGTTCGTACCATCCTCATGCCATCTCAGTTTTATATACTTTTCTCCATTAATTTCCTTGTAACCAGAACCTTTAGACGCATTTGAAACTCCAATTCCCGCAGGCATTGCATCCGCAAATAAAAACAATCTTTTATTTTGATCATCTTCAAGTAACACTGGATCAATAAATGTTGCACTTCCCTGTATTTGTACATTTTTCCCTACATTATCTCTTGGCCAATCCATCTGTTTTGATATATAATCATCAAAGTACAATGGCATTGTAGGCTCTGACCATGTGTTTCCGCCATCGGTGCTCTTTGAAAATGCAATATCTATATTACTTTTTGCATCATGGGTACCGCCATATCTCGCATCTGCAGCTGCAACAACTGTATCCGATGTTAGGGTTAAAAGTGCAGGTATTCTGAAATAATTTGATTTTGTTGCATCTCCCGCATAAAAAATACTTTTTCCATGTGCCGTTGTTGCTGTTGTTTTAATAAGTTCGTCGTCACTTAATACATTTCCATATATCTTTACGTCATGAACTGTACCTGAGAAGGGATACGCTACTGTTCCCTGCCTATTTACTCCCCCAAGACCAACATGATCTACTCCTGTAATATCATTGATAAACTTATAATCATTGGTTGCCAATGTTGCAATTAATTCTCCATTTGCAAATAATTTATATTGTTTTTTTTCTTTATCAGCAGTAAACGCAATGGTATTTACTGCTGGTTCTGCGTGGTTCTTTGC
>DVLR01000278.1 GCA_018715425.1 Candidatus Merdenecus merdavium | reverse complement strand
AACCTGTCATGATTTTTATTTCTCGAATTTAAAGGTAGTACCAAGACAGATGTACGGGGTAGAACTTTTATTTGGAGTAGAACTTAATATTATTGATTATGAGGGACATGTAGATATGGACGAAAGGTTGTTAAAAGAGATGGAAATTGTAATTGCCAGTTTGCATCCACCATGTATCCCATTTGGTACGAAAGAAGAAAATACCAATGCAGTGATTGGAGCAATGAAAAATTCCTACGTTGATATTATTGGACATCCAGATGATAGCAGATATCCCTTAGACTATAGAAGAATAGTAAAAGCGGCAAAAGATCACCATGTTCTTTTAGAATTAAATAATACCTCTTTATCACCTGGTGGATCTAGAGAAAATCCAATACCTAATGATATGGAAATGCTTCAGTTATGTATGAAATATCAAGTGCCAATTGTTGTAGGCAGTGATGCTCATGTTGATACTGATGTAGGAGGACATGACCATGCAGATCAGCTGCTACGTTCATTAGATTTTCCAAAAGAGCTCATCATAAACAAAAGTATAAAAGAATTAAAAACTTTTTTAAATAAATATAAAAACTGACATTCTACTTTACTATAATAATTTAATGTGCTAAAATATCAATATCGTAAACAAATAAATCACCAGAGTCCTTTTGGGACGCTGTGATCCTTGGTAATGGTCAAGTACAGATGTTTATTTGGCTTATTACTGACGCTAAAAAATAAGAAGTGAAGGGGTAGATTATGAGCAAAAAGATTAGAACGGAATCAGTAGATCATTTGTTTCAAGCTATTTTGACCTTGAAAAATACGGAAGAATGTTATACTTTCTTTGAAGATGTATGTACTGTAAATGAACTTCTTTCTCTTTCACAGAGATTCGAGGTTGCTAAGATGCTCCGTGAACAAAAAACTTATCTTGAAATTGCTGAAAAAACAGGTGCTTCCACTGCTACGATTAGTAGGGTAAATCGTTCATTAAATTATGGTAACGATGGTTATGATCTAGCATTCTCCAGATTAGAGAATAAGTAAAAGAACGAGATATGTATGTGATAATCATATAGAAATAGCATAACACAAGAAGCTGTTGCACAAGGAAATAAGTGCAACAGCTTCTTGTATTTGGATAACAAGAAAAACTCTTAATATAGAAGTTTTTATGTAATATAAATTTATTGAAACAAATAACTAGTCATAGATAGGCTACCCATCACACAGGCATCGTTAAAGACACTTCTTTGATCATCACCATGGGCAGCACCTAGTACATATAATAGTGGGAAAAAATGGTCAGGCATTTGGGCGGCATACTTTGCAGAAGGATGCTTCTCAAAGTCAATCACATCTTGATCATTTCCTGATAAAATAGCATCTCTGATAAAGTGATCAAATTCCACAGCCCAAGGATAACCACTATTTTCATCCCAAGAAACTTGTCTTAAATTATGGACGACATTTCCACTGGCGATGATGAGAACACCTTCTTCTCTTAAGGTGGAAAGTTGTTTACCAAGCTCATAATGTTCTTTACTACCAGCGGTTCCATCTACGCTTAGTTGAACAACGGGGATATCAGCACTGGGAAACATGTTTACCAGTACGGACCAAGAGCCGTGATCCATGCCCCAAGAAGTATCGCCCATGACATCTTTAGATTGAATCAAATCCATAACCCGTTGTGCAAGTTCTGGAAGTCCAGGTGCAGGGTAGTTGATTTGATATAGTTCTTCTGGAAAGCCGTACATATCATAAACCATTTCGTGTGTACTAGCCGTTTGAATGAGTGTTCCTCTTGTATACCAATGGGCAGATATCATCAAGATTGCTTTTGGTTTGGGAAGTTGCGCTCCAAGCTTTCTCCATTCTTTTGTAAATATATTATCTTCAATGGCATTAAGTGGTGAACCATGACCAATAAATACCATAGGCATTTTGTTACTTTTCATAGAAGACTCCCTTCATTGTTTGAATATGATTATGAAACTGTATAAATATCATTGTAAGGGTAAAATATGGTTATGTCTATAGTTCTTTCCTTATTTTAATTCATAAATTGGTTTATCCTGGTAAACAGAAGCCCAGTCCTTGTAGAATTCTTTGATTGCATGATCAATTACTGGAGATTCTACCATTTGGGTGTAAAGCTGTGGTGAGGCAGTCACTGCGTGGGCTCCACATAAGAGAGCATCCATAATTTGATTGGTATTTTTAAAACTAGCAGCAAGAATTTCGGTTTCGCAGTGATGAAGTTTAAAAAGAGTAGCTATTTCTGTAATGGTTTGACGGCTATCCATGTTAAGATTATTCATGCGATTATAGTAGGGGGCAACGTAGTCGGCTCCAACGCTTGCTGCCAACATTGCTTGCTGAGCAGTATAGATAGCAGTGGCGGTTACTTTATATCCTAGATGCTTTAGTTGCTTTATGGTTTTTATGCCTTCTTCATTGGTTGGTACTTTAATATAAGTATCCTTACCAAGAATATTCACAATGGATTTAGCCTCGAGGAGCATTTCGGTACAGGAGGAAGCAGTAACTTGAACGTGGAGTTCTTTATCACCAATTTCTTGACGAATATTTTGAAGAAGAGGAAAAAAATCAGCGCATTCTCTTGATAAGATGGTTGGATTAGAGGTTACGCCAGCAATTTCATAAATCCTGTTATATTTTCTTATATCTTCTAGATGAGCTGTGTCTAAAATAATTTTCATATCAATTATCCCCCTTAGGTATTTGGCCATTTATTGTGAAGAAGTCATCCAAGCTTTCGTATCTGCATTTAGAAATAATTATAGAAGAAAGATAAAAAGAAGTCAATGGAACCCCAAGAAGAAAACAAGAAACCTCAAGAAGAAAACAAGAAAAGGTTTTAGAAAAAATTAAGAATTTAAAGGAGTTATTTGGGGAATATCCCTTGATAATATAAGCAATTCCCTGTATGATATTTAAAGCAGTAAAAGAATTGAAAGACAAAAGGTTACTAAAGGAGATATACCATGCAGATGAAAGAAGAAGTAGAACGTTTCTCACCTGATTATCTGGCAGGACTTACAAAAGAACAAGTAGAGGAGAGAAAAGGCCAAGGACTTGTGAATAAGGTGGAACAAAAAATTACAAAAACCAATGGCGAAATCTTTCGAG
>DVLR01000277.1 GCA_018715425.1 Candidatus Merdenecus merdavium | reverse complement strand
TCAGTTTCAGCCTGTGCAGACGCTTAAATTGCTGTCAATCATACTACACACTCCCACTATGCCAGCATTTCTATGCACTCACCAAGCCAAAATCGAATAATAAGTCATATGGCAGATTTTGATTTACGCTCAAGGCTCCATCAAAATTTTGCCCTTGTATTGAAGCCAACCGTTCCTTCGATGCCACTTTAAGTTTTCGATAAATGCCCATTTTATCGGCTTTTCCAGCACTTTTTCTACTTGCTTTTGGTCATTAAACAGACGCACTCCACATGCACGGTATTCCCAAAATTATCAACAACTTGTACTTTCTTAAGCTCATAATCTCGCTCACATAAATACTGTAAGTCTCTGGCTAGAGTAGCCGAATCGCAGCTTACGTATACGACTCTTCTTGGTTTGATGCTGAGGATGGTATCAAGCAGTGTTTCATCGCAACCTTTTCTTGGTGGATCCACAATGATGACGTCTGCATGTATCCCTTCTTCTTTATACTTTTTAGGCACAACATCTTCTGCTTTTCCAACATAAAAATATGCATTTTCAATTCCATTGATGTGACTATTCTTTTTGGCATCTTCAATGGCCTGGGGAATGATTTCCACACCATGTACTTCTTTTACATACTGGGCCAAATATAAGGATATGGTTCCGATTCCGCAGTAAAGATCCCATACTACATCTTCCTTCTTTACATCTGCATACTCTACTACTTTATCATACATAACCTTTGTTTGTACTGGATTCACCTGATAAAAGGATAGGGGCGAAATTTGATACGTGATATCACCAATCTTATCGCTAATATACCCTTGCCCCCATAAGACTTCCAGTTGATGTCCCATAATTACATTGGTGTTTTTTTCATTTATATTGAGAGTAATGCTTGTCATTCCAGGAAGCTCTTTTAATGCTTTTACAAGTTCCTCGCTATGAGGAAGCGTTTTCCCGTTGATGATGATACATACCATAATTTCTTTGGTGGCGAATCCATATCGAATCAACACATGGCGAACCAGGCCTTTATTTACTTTTTCATCGTAAGCTTGTATCTTATACTGTTCCATAAAGCCAATGACAAGATCTAAGATGGTTTCGTTTACATCGACTCCAAGATAACATTTTTTATTAGGGATAATATCATGGGTACGTCCAGCATAAAACCCTGTGATGATATTCCCCTCTTTATCTGTTCCAATGGGAAACTGAGCCTTATTTCTATAGTAAAAAGGCTGCTCCATCCCTGCAATTGGATCCATAACTCTTGTTATAAGTTCTTCTTCAAACTTACCGATTCGGATCAAATGGTTTCGAACTTTATTCTGCTTAAAAGCCAATTGCTCCTCATATTTTAGTTCTTGAATCTGGCAACCACCGCAACGTCTAGCAATAGGGCAAAGTGGCTCTACTCTGTATTTAGACGGTGTTAAGATTTTCATCATTCTGGCATAACCATAATGTTTCTTTAATTTTATGATTTTGACTTCTAGAACATCACCAATAATGCCATCTTTAATGAATAAGGTAAAGCCATTCACTTTACCTATTCCCTCACCATCTGCCCCCATGTCTGTAATGGTCACTTCCACGATATCATTTTTCTTCATATATAAACACCCTATTTTTCTTCACTTGTTTTACGGATATTTGATTCAAAAAAGCGATTATATCCTAACCAATCCGTTTGATCTCCTGAACTTCTAAAAACCTCTATCATGGTTTGAAGTTTTGCATCTGCATTATCTGCAAAGTTTAAAGCTACCGCCTCAATAAGAGCTGGCTTTTTAGGTGAGCCGTATTCCAGCTCTCCATGATGGGCTAAAATACAATGTTTTAATTCGCTGCTTAATTTCGTTGGAAAACCTGGAATCTCTCTAATTCTAGCTCCAACAAGTTCTACCCCGATCATAATATGTCCTAGCAATTGCCCATCATCAGTATAATCGTTGGCTGGGAAAGGTGATAGTTCGTATAATTTTCCCATATCATGAAATAGAGCTGCTGTAATGAGCAGATCACGATGAATATAGGGATAGTTATTTGCATAGTAATCACATAACTTGACTACTCCTAAGGTATGCTCTAATAAACCTCCCACAAACCCGTGATGTACACTTTTTGCCGCTGAATGAAATTTAAATTTCTCGATGAATTCTCCATCCTGTACAAAGAAACTACTTACTAATTGATATAAATATTGATTTTTTATCTGATGAATAAAGCTTAAAAGTTCCTGATACATTTCTTCAATATCTTTTGTGCTTACTGGAAGGTAATCACTTGGATTATAGCTGCCTTGCTCTACCTTACGAACACGTTTAATATTTAATTGTAAGGAACCCTGAAAACTCGTTACATCTCCTACAACATCTACATAATCCATTGCATCAAATTCATCAATTCCCTGTGAGTTAGGGTCCCAAATTTTTGCATCTATCGTACCAGTACGATCTTGTAATACTACATTTTCGTATGATTTTCCATTCTTGGTTACGGCACTTTGCTTATATTTACAAAGATATACATCTCCTACTCTTTCTCCCTCGCGCAATGCTTCTATAAACTTCATCTATCTTACCTATCCCTTCTAAACTTGGAAAAAGACAGGACTACT
>DVLR01000276.1 GCA_018715425.1 Candidatus Merdenecus merdavium | reverse complement strand
TCAAGATTTCAAAGAAGCCAATCGGGCAGTCTTTGAATATATAGAATCCTGGTATAATCGTAAAAGGATCCATAGTGCCATTGATTATATGACGCCTCAGCAGAAGGAGAATGAAGAACTAAAAAAAGTGGAATAGTCTTTCAACTTTTTGTGTCCAAAGTATTGACATAGATCCAGTTATACTTTTATTCATAGCATGAGCCTCCGATTATGATTGTTTTTAGACAACTCAATTATACCAAATCGGATGGTTTCATGCTATTTTTTATGCCAGTTATTATTAAATTTTCAAGGTGCATAGGCATTTATTTAAGTGCGAAGTTTGAGTTTAAATATATAAAGATTACAGCAGATGCTGGATATGAAAGTGAAGAAAATTACTTGTTTCTTGAAAGTAATGGACAGATTTCATTTATAAAACCTGCTAATTATGAGATATCCAAAACACGGAAGTATCAGCAAGATATAGGAAGAATTGAAAATATGGATTATGATAAAGAGGAGGATGCTTATACTTGTTGGAATGGGAAAAAGTTAAAGAACGAATATATCAAATACTCCAAATCAAAAACAGGGTACGTGAGTGAAAAAACCATTTATAAATGTAGTGATTGTAATGGATGTTCCTACAAAAATGATTGCATCAAGGGAAACAATTGCAAAACGCCTTTGGAAAAACGAAATAAGGTTCTTTATGTGGCGAAAAAGTTTATAAAACAAAGGCAAGAAGGTCTTGAACGAATACTTTCAGAGGAAGGAATACTGCTAAGAATAAATCGTAGCATACAAGTGGAAGGCTCATTTGGTGAGTTAAAACAAGATATGAAATTCAGGAGATATTTGAGGAAAGGTACATCAAATGTTCTAGCAGAAAGTATACTTCTTGCTATGGCAAAAAATATAAATAAACTACATAATAAAATCCAAAGTGGAAAGACTGGAATGCATTTATTTCCACTTAAAAGTGCATAGATTTTAGAATATCTAAATAAATTTTGAAGGTCTGTATTTAGGTCTATTAAGGTTCTTCATTTTTAGAAAAGATAGCTTGAATCAGCATAAAATAGATAAAGAAAGAGACTTTTTAGGCTAAAAAGGGCTGTCGCTATACGATTTATCAATCGTTAAAGCGACAGCCCCATAAACAACGCGTCAAGTGCAATAGTGACTTGAACGGAGAGAAAATCAGGGCGCCTTGAGATGTTGTCCGGTGTCAAGGGGTTATACCCAGCGAGTCGAGCCACCCCTTTGAGGGGGGGGCGACTTACTACCTAAGAAAAGTTAAACATTCATCAGGTTTTTTGATCAAGTGATTAGTTTATCTCTTATCTTTATAAGCAATTTAGGATTTTGTTTCCATATATAGACTGCTTCCATACAGCAAGGATAAAAGTTATAATGGCAAAAAGTCTGGGAAAATGCGAAAGCGGCTATTTCTCCAGCTGAGTCAGGGGAAATCTTTTGTTTGATAAAAGGTATGATATTTACATTTATCTTAACACCAGCATTTTTAGATACAAGATCTTTTTCTTCAAAATAATGAAAGAGTTCATGTGAGATAATAAGATCTTCTATTTCAAAATCACCAAATATGTCTATTAATTCAGCTTTGTCACTTTCAATAGCATGAATAAACTCTTGTGACATCAGAATAGAGTTGTTGTAATACTGTGCAAAGTTGATTTTATTTGGCATGAGAAACTGATCCTTAGTACCATAAGATAAGTTCAAATTCATACTGGAAAGTATCTCAGAAATAGAACCATACTTTGCTAGGGTATTTTCTGCTAAAGCGTTTCCTACTTCCGTAGCTTTCTTAGCAATGAATGCATAATCATCTGCTTTAAAGTGACGGGCATATAGGTCTTTACTTATGATGTATTGTTTCCATATCTCATGGGGAACATGTTTTAGTTCTAGTAGAATCTCTCTTAATTCTTTATCCACAAGGATTCCTCCTTCCACAGCGGAAATTATATATTTTGTCGTACCCCTATTAAGATCACGGGATCAGATGAAGGGATGCCTGCTAACTCTGCATTTATAATTCCTTTAGCTTGTTCTAGATTATTAACTCCTACAACCTCAATGATTCGTCCGCCCACCACTATAAATAAATCTGGACAGATCACCACATCCCCTTTGTAAGTGCTAAGTTTATCAAATACCTTTTTAAATTTGTTTTCCAGCGTTCCAACATCAAGGACGTTGATGGAAGCATTTCCAAATTGTAGTTTAACAAAGCCTTTGGAATCAATGACTCGAAGGTTATATGTCAGTTCCGTTTTATGGAACATCTTCTTGACCATGCGTTCCTTTGCAAATACAAACATGGAATCTGTTTTACCAGCTAGTTTGATATCATTCATTTCTGCGCCCATGGACTGTGCAGCAATTTCCTTTGCTTTCTGTTCATCGCATGCAAGTCTCATATCAGTGGTTTTGACTTCTGTTGAACCGATGGCAGTTACTGAAACCCTTTGAGTTTGGTTGTCAATTTCTACGATAGTTTCAATGCTATTGGGGTCTGCTCCAAGTTTGATTGCAGATTCAATGGCTTCCTTTCTTACGGCTGCAATATCCGATTCGCTAGGATTAGGAATCACTCGTTCAACGCTGTCGCGTACCATAGCCATAGCAACTCCTATGGAAGAAATAACGTCTGCATATTGGGGGATCTTATATTTAATTCCCATTTCCTTACCCATAAACGGAATAAGAGATGCCGCTCCACCACCACATCCTACAAGGACAGCTTGTTCTTCATCAAGTTTGTATTCCTCTATCAGTTCTTTTACTACAGGAATTAATTTGGCGCAAGCTTTTCTCAAGATCTGGGTAGCACATTCTTCAACGGTAAGATTAAGAAAATCAGCCAAAGGCTTCATGGCTTTTCTAGCAGCTTCTTGGTTTCCGTATGCATAAAACTCTGGGCTAGTTAAACCTAAAACATTTGCAGCGCACGTATTGGTGATGGTATAACGTTTACCATTGCTGCACTTAATTGCCACATAGTCAGAAGGATCTCCAGCCTTGGGCTCTACAAAATACAGTTCTGGATCTACGATATCTTCTGGTTTTGCAAATGCACTATATGCCAAGCCAGCAATATGTGCGCTTCGTGGTCCAACATCTACAAGGTTATGGTTATTCGCGCGGACCATACTTCCACCAGCGACTCCTAAGACCCTTACATCCAATGCATTCACATACGTTCTGTGGCCTGCCAACTCTGAATGCTTAATGGTTGGACGTCCATTTTTTATGACACCGATGTTCGTGCTGGTTCCACCCACTTCAAAATAAATTCCAACAGAAGCCCTAAGGTACATCAAAGCTCCAACGACACTTGCTGTTGGTCCAGACATCATGGAAAGAATCGGTCGTTTCCTCATTTCGTCGCAGCTCATCACTCCACCATCACCGCGCATGATCATCAATGGTGCTTTTATTCCTGTTGCTTTAACGCTTTCTTCTGTAGAGTTTGCTGTTTCAAGCATCTTAGGTAAAATACTAGCATTGACTGCGGCGGTACGAGTTCTTGTTGCTAAACCGTAAAGCTTGCTGATTTCAGATGCTTGAGTCACTTCAAATCCTTCTTCTTCAGCTACTTCCGCTACCATAGTTTCAAGTTTATTATCGTCTACCCCATAAACCTCTGAACCTACAATGATTTCTGCACCCTTATGACGAAGTGCTTTAATTCTTTTTCTAACTTCTTCTTTGTTTAGATTTTTCTTATCAATAAACTCCGTATATGTCTCGATATACCTACCTGTCACCAAAGGAATGTGACCGATGGTTGTTTGTTTTTTAGCTAGTAGGTTCGTAAATCCAGTTTCTCCTCCAGCTACGATTCCAACTTTTGCAACGTCTCCCTCTAGTAATGCGTTGGTTGCTTGTGTTGTACTATGAGCAATAAAGATGACATCTTCTGGAGAAATATCATTATCTTTTAAACATTTTTGGAAACATTCCACCACCCCTTTGGCTACACCAGCTTTATCATCGTGTGTAGTATGAACCTGAACTTTTCCGATTATATCATAGGTATCATTGTCGATGGCAACGGCTTTCGTATGTGTTCCACCCACATCAATACCCATACGTATTTTTCTACCCACTGTATGTTCCTCCTTCTTCTTATTATTTTATCCGTGCATAATAAATAAAATCCCAATGATTGCTGCACCATATACCCACGAAATCGGTAAAACTGTCTTTATAAATTCCAGTGGCTTCACCTTTGCATAGGAACAAGTCCAAATGTTAGAAGAGTTGGTTGGATCTAAGCCGTAGTGAATACCAGATGCAACCATACAAAGCATCCATAAAAATTGCAAAGGAATGGCACCGATGGAGGCTATGGTAGCATAAAGTGCGGCTCCTGCACCACCGATAGCGATGGGACCTCTATACATAAAGAGTGGAACTGCAATGGCAATCATAACGGCTAATCCAAATGTAGATCTTGGTAAGATGCTTCCAATAGATTCTTCTATAATTGGCCTTACAGCAGCGGCTCCATCAACAAGGATATATGTACAAATCATATACATCACCATTCCAGAGGATTCGGTGAATCCCTGTTGAAAGGTTTTTGAAAGTAATGGAAAAGGGCGAAGATTCTTGTATTTTATTTTTGTAGTTAAAATCGCATATAAACCAGAAAGAATAAAAGCAGGGAATATGTTCATTTTAAATACAATAACAAGGATGACAGGAATGAATGTAGCAATACATACATACCATGGAACAAATTCAATTTCATCGTCATCATCATCTAAATCTTCGGCCCAGGATTTTACACGTTTCTTTGAATCGGTAAAATGCATGGTTAATAAAACACCCACAATATTGATTAAAACACCTACGCCAAAGGCGATAAAGCAGTATGGAGTCCAAGGTGCTCCAAAGTTTTCTGGAATATCGTCAACAAAGGCTGAAATAATTCCTCGTACAACGGCATATTGAGAAACATTTACTAAAGTTGCAACACCCACAGAGAGGCCGTATGCCACAACAGCGATCCGAGGTTTTACACCAAGGGATATCATTACAGGTAAAACAATGACACCAACGGCTATAACAGGACCAATACTAAATAGTGAAGTAAACATGAGACTTACTACGATCATAATCAAAACAACAACTACATTAGGTTTATCTCCACCTAGTTCTACTGCAGAACGGATAATGGTTTTCACAACTCCCGTTTGAACTAACACTTGGGCAAACCAGGATCCAAATAAAATAGTCATTAAAGCACTTGCATTTGCTGTTATTCTGGCACCGACAATATCATTTAGAATTCCTACGGGACCTATGCCTCCTATGACAGCCCAGAGAATACCTATTCCTATCAGTACCAAAGTTGGGTTCATTCCTTTAATTAACATGATAATCATAGCCAAATAAGAAACTAAAAATAGTATAAATAGAATATGATTTAACATCTGTTCTCCCTTCTCATTTAAAATTCAAATGAAATCTTTAATATATTAGAGGCATTTTTATCCAAATCTTCAAAAGCTTTTTTTGCATCTGTGTAGTCATAAGACTTTGTAATAATTTTGTCTAAGTTTTTAATGTAACCATTTTTGAAAAATTCTATGGCTTCAAGAAAATCCTCTTTTCGTGCATTTCTCGAACCTACAATCTTCAATTCTTTTTTCTGTATGGAAGTAAAATTAAAATCTGCATTGTTTTTTCCTACTCCTATAACCACAACTTGACCACCAAATGAGGCGGCTTCTACGCAATTTAAAAAGGTTGATGGTAAGCCCACTGCTTCAACGGTTACATCAAATCCATTGGAATCCGTAATTTTTTCTACTTCATCTTGAAAAGTTTGGGCATCTTTATTTATTAGAATACCATCAATTCCAAAATGCTCTTTTGCATAATTTAACTTTTCTTCTGCGATATCACACATATAGACTGTTGCACCCATAAGCTTTGCTGAAATAGCAGCGAATACGCCTATTGTACCAGCACCAACGACTAATACTTTATCTCCTTTTGTGATATCAGCTTGCTTAATTCCATGATAACCGATACAAAAGGGTTCGATTAATGCAACTTGTTTAGGGTCAATGGTGTTACAGTTGTAAATGCGCTCTATTGGCATGGTAATGTATTCCGCAAAACCACCATTTCTTTGAACACCCATGGTCTGATTGTCAGTACAACAATTAACCAGCCCTTTGTTACATGGGTAGCAGTGCCCGCAATTAAAGTATGGATTTGCAGTTACGATCATTCCAGCTTCTAAACCTAATTCATTATCCTCGATAGAGATGATCTCGGCAGAGAATTCATGTCCAGGTATTACTGGATACTTGGTATAAGGACTTTTTCCACGATAAGAGTTTAGATCACTTCCACAGATGCCCCCATATAATAGTTTAAGTAATGCTTCTCCCTTTTGAGGTTTTGGGATATCCTTTTCTTTTATATTTACTACACCCGTCTTTTCGATTTCTACATACTTCACTTTCATTCTCCTTTGCTCTTCAATATATTTCCAATCTTTGGTTTCCATTGCATGGATGTATGACCCTGATTCCTCCACACGCATTAAATATATAACGTTATATATAACAAGTCAATAAAAATTGGCAAAATATTGTACTATTTGTATCTTATATACAAATGAAAAGAGAAAAATTTGTGCAATTATACTTTATAATATTGTGTTTACATTTTCATATACTTGTGTTATATATAACTATATAGTTTTTGTAACAAAGCTATGGTACTTTTAACTTTCACACAAAGCAGGTATGATATGAGAAAAAAAATTACATTAAAGGCCCAGGCGTATAACGAGATTAAGGAAAAAATCATTAAATGTGAATATAAACCTGGAGCTAATCTCAATGAGGATATGTTAATCGAAGCGTTAAAGATTGGAAGAACACCTATTCGTGATGCTTTGAGTCGTTTAGAACAAGAAGGGCTAATAGAGATATTTTCTAAAAAAGGGATTCGTGTCAGTCCTCTGACAGCTAACAATATTAATATGCTATTTGAAATAAGGCTGATGTATGAGCCTTACGTCATACGAAATAAAGGGAATTTGCTTTCTCCAAAAGAATTACATGATTTTTATGATGCATTTACCAATAAAGAAAAGGCTGAGATTGAACATTATGATGCAGAGTATTTTTATCGTCTAGATTCAGACTTCCATAATTTTATCATGCATGCATCGTCCAATACTTATATGCATAAAAGTTACGACTTAATTCAAACTCAGAGTGAACGATTTAGATATATGACAGGTGAGATGAACATCAATCGAATCAATTCCAGCACAAAGGAACACTGTGATATACTGGAAGCATGCTTACTACAAGATTGGGACTTGGCTGCACAAAAAATGATAGATCATTTAAATGAATCTAAAAAAGCTACATTTCGAATTTATTTTGAAAACATTGAGGGTATAGAGTCATATCTTGATTTTACCAAGTAAAGGGGTTTTAGGAAGAAATATATGGAAACTTTACAAGGTTCCATTCATTTAGGGGGATCCGTTTTTTGGATCTTCTTCCAGTATCCACTTGGGGTATCGCCAACTTGTTTCTTAAAGAGCTTGGAAAAGTAATTTACATCGGAGATCCCTACGTAATAGGCAATGTCTTGTACCTGCATGTATCCAGTATTCAATAGTTTTAATGCTGCATTTATACGCTGTTTATTTACATAATCCGTTAAAGTTTCACCTATTTCTTTTTTAAACAGGGTGGAAAGATAACTATGATTTACATTAAATAGGTTTGCAAGGTCTTTTAATCCCAAAGGACTGCTCAGGTTCAGATTGATATAATCTACAGTCTTTCTGATAATAGGGCTATGGTTTCTAAGGGATTTATTTTTGACCAGAATGCAGTATTTCCTAATCATCTCTAGATTTAAGTTTTCTAGTTGTTTTGTGGAAATTGCAGATTCTATCTTTAGTGCATATTGGCGAGAAACTTCATCCAAGTAAACAGGGTGGACAAAACTTGTCTCGCAAGCTTTACGCAAAAGAGTATTTAGTACAAAGGATAGATTTTTCCGGTCTCTTAGTGGATCCTTATCTCGCGGTGCTATCTGGAAGCTGAGAAAATCATGGTAAGCAATTACAGCTGCTTCTTGATTTCCTTTTTTCACAGCATTCAGCAATTCATTCTCTTTATCATATCGTTCTTTTATGAGATGAATAGAAAAATACATATCTGGATCTGGCACAAAAGATTCTAGAATCGGTTGTCTTTTTTGATCCTCAAGAAATTCTATACGGCACTCTTCTTCTTTGGAATACAAAAAAGATACCAAAATATTGAAAGCAGAAATAACCTTGGCATGATCCCCAATGGGAAGGACGCTATAAAAATTTTTAAGTGCGGTCATTGTATTATCAGTAAGTTGATTTTGGGCAATGACTTTCGTATAAAACATCTCATCTGGTTTTTCGATTAAATATGGACCGATGATCATATAAGTAGAGTTGGATTCTTGGGGTAGTTTCAGAAACGAATAATAAATTGAAAAATTATCCAATAGTAAGTAAAATACTTTCTCTTCCATATTCATCATATATTTTCCGAAATATCCTTCGTAGTCAAAATCTGGATCCAGCATTTTCCGAAGGTATAAATCTATGGAATTCCATTGATCTTCATCTGGACGGAACAGGTGAGCTGGAACGCCTCCTACCGTATCGATCATTTTTCTCGTAAACTGTAATACATCCTTGAGATCCATAAAAAACTCCCCTTTCTTAATCAGATGAATATCCTCATCATATTTATCTCTACTTTCATTTTACCTAAATATTTTACGGATTTCAACAAAAATTATCCTCAAGTAATTTCTTGATTTATGGTAACGTATAGATATGAATCAAAGTATATTTGTATATCAAGGAGGAAAATATATGGAATCTATGTTATATCCAAGAACAAGCAGAACCCGTAGAATCGTCGACATGAACGGCCTTTGGAAGTTTTGTTTTGATCCTAAATCAGAAGGAATGAACAACGACTGGAAAAATGGGCTTGATCCTAAACGTACGATTGAAATGCCAGTTCCTGCAAGTTTTAATGATTTTTTTACAGACAAAGAATCAAGAGAATATACAGGAGACTTTTGGTATGAAACTTCTGTATTTGTTCCTGGTGAGTGGGAAGGAAAAAACATCAATCTTCGTTTCGATTGTGCAACCCACAGGGCAATTGTTTTTGTAAATGGAGAAAAAGTAGCAACTCATGAAGGTGGATTTCTTCCTTTTACTGCTAGAATCAATGATGTTGTCAACTGGAATGGATACAATCAAGTTGTTGTCTGCCTTAATAATGAATTGAGCCATACTAGCTTACCAGCAGGATCAACTAAGGTTTTCTCAGATGGTACTAAAATGTCAAAACCATTCTTTGACTTTTATAACTATGCAGGTCTTCAAAGACCAGTGCGTCTAGTTGTAACACCAAAAGATGAAATAGTAGATTTTGCGGTAAACCATAGTCTAGAAGGTGCTAATTCTATAACAGAATATGAAGTGTCTACAGATTCCGATAAAAAGGTACTAGTCCAAGTATACGATGAAGATAAAAATTTAGTTGCAGAAGCATCTGGTAAAAAAGGTGAGATAAAAATCTCAGATGCACACCTTTGGGAAGTAAGAAATGCTTACCTATATACCTTCCGTATTTTATTAATGGATCAGGAGACTCTTGTAGATGAGTATGAAGAAGAAATCGGTATTCGTACAGTAGAAGTAAAAGGTACTGATATCCTAATCAACAATAAGCCTGTTTATTTGAAGGGATTCGGAAAACATGAAGATAGTGAAATCAATGGTAGAGGATTTAACCTTGCTGTTGTAAAAAGAGATTTTGAATTGATGAAGTGGATTGGTGCCAACTCTTTCCGTACCTCCCATTACCCTTATGCCGAAGAAATTATGCAAATGGCAGATCGTGAAGGATTTCTTGTTATCGATGAGATTGCTGCAGTAGGATTCTTTGAGAGTCTCATGAACTTTATGGAAGCATCCACTGGAAAGAAGACAGAATTCTTTAGCCGTGATATTGTGCAGACAGAAACAAAAGCAAATCATAAAGCCGCTCTAAAGGAGCTGATTGCTCGTGATAAAAACC
The DNA here is from genome assembly GCA_018715425.1 of Candidatus Merdenecus merdavium. Lineage (GTDB taxonomy): Bacteria > Bacillota > Clostridia > Lachnospirales > Lachnospiraceae > Merdenecus > Merdenecus merdavium. The sequence goes on along the minus strand of DVLR01000276.1, from coordinate 9,822 downwards.
ATGCTTGTGTCATAGCTTGGAGTTTGATGAATGAACCAGAGACAACTAGTGACTCAGCAGTTCCTTATTTTAAAGAAATATTTGAATTAGCAAGGGAATTGGATCCTCAGAAACGTCCTCGTACCTTCGCAATGGTCATGAACTCTACACCAGATGCATGCAAATGCTATTCTTTCTCAGATATCATTTCCTTAAACCGCTATTATGGATGGTATAACCGTGGTGGATATGAGATGAAGGAAGCAAAAGAGCTTTTCATAAAAGAAATGGATCAATGGAAAGAACTACATCTAAATAAGCCTTTTATCTTTACAGAATTCGGTGCAGATACCATGGCTGGAGTACACAAACTCCCTAGCGTGATGTGGAGTGAGGAGTACCAAGAAGAATATCTGAATATGCAGTTTGAGGTTTTTGATTCTTATGACTTCGTTAAGGGTGAACAGGTTTGGAATTTTGCAGACTTCCAGACGACAGAAGGTATTATGCGTGTAAACGGAAATAAAAAAGGAATCTTCACAAGAAATAGGCAGCCAAAAGCAGTCGCATACGTGTTCAAAAAAAGGTGGGAAAGTCTTCCACAAAATTATAAAAGTATTTCATAAGAAAAAAGAATAGAAGGAAAACAGGGGGGAACTCATATGACACGGAAATTTGGACTAAGAGATAAAGTTGGTTATATGTTTGGAGATTTTGGAAATGATTTCTTTTTCATTTTCATTAGTGGTTATTTAATGGTATTTTACACAAAGGTACTGGGAATCAGTGCGGGAGCCGTGGGAACTCTGTTTTTGGTTGCACGATTTGTAGATGCTATCACAGATGTTAGTATGGGGCGTCTAGTGGATATGTTGCCACCTGCAAAAGACGGAAAGTTTCGCCCTTGGATACGTAGAATGTGCATTCCGGTAGTCATTGCTGGAACCCTGTTGTTTGTTCCTTGGGTTTCCACATTTTCCTACGGTGCTCGTTTGGTTTATATTTATATCACTTATGTTTTATGGGGTAGTATCTGTTATACAGCCATTAATATTCCTTATGGTTCTATGGCATCTGCACTTACTTCCGATCCCCTGGAGCGTGGCTCATTATCCACTTTCCGAAGTATCGGTGCGGCTCTTGCCAGTGTAATTGTCAGTGTAGGAGTTCCCCTTATCGTTTATCAGTATGATGCAGCTGGCAACCAGGTTGTAGTCCCTCAGCGTTTCTTTATGATTGCTTGTGTGTTTGCAGTTGCCGCATTGATCTGCTACATTCTTTGCTATAAAATGACAGAGGAACGTGTCCTTATCTCAGCAGAGAAAAAAGAAAAGGTGAGTTTTTCTAAGACTGTTTCAGCCCTCGTTCACAATAAAAGCCTTATAGCTATTATTGGAGCTGCTATCGTGTTATTGCTTTCCATGCTTCTAGCGTCGAGTATGAACACATACCTGTTCATGGATTACTTTAAAAACAAATCAGCCATGTCCGTAGCTGGATTCTTTAACGCTGCTGCCACTTTGGTTCTTGCACCATTTTCTACGAAGATCATAAAAAAATTCGGGAAAAAAGAAGCTTCATCCGTTGCTGTATTATTTGCTTCAGCTATGTACTTTATTATGTTTTTTGTACGTTTTACCAATCCTTGGATCTTCTGCGTCTTTATTGCACTGGGAAATCTAGGTACTGGAGTATTTAACTTAATGATCTGGGCATTTATTACTGATATTATCGACTATCAGGAAGTGTAGTCAGGAAGCCGCGATGATGGAACGGTATATGCTGTATATTCTTTCGCTAGAAAGATTGGACAGGCACTTGCTGGAGGAGTAGGTGGATGGACACTTGGTGCAATTGGATATCAATCTTCTGTAGGTGGGGAGACCGTAGTCCAGACAACTGCTGTTGTAAATAATATTTATTCCGTGGCAACTTTAGCACCAGCTATATGTTACCTCATTGTGGGATTGATCCTGCTGTTCTGGTATCCATTGACGAAGAAAAAAGTCTTGGAAAATAGCCGTATTTTGGAAGAACGCAGAGCAAAAAATGCATAAGGTTTCTATGGTGAATCAATAAGCGAAATAAAATCCTATGTTTCATTCATAAAGAACAATTCAAAATGAAGTTTTTGCAAAATAGAGAGGGGGACCCATGGGTCTCCTTCTCTATTTTCGACCATTGAAAAAACATAAGATCTTATCCATAATAAATGGTGGAAGGGAGGATGGTATATTGTACGAAAAAAAGATATTTAAAATCGTCATTCGCATGTTATAATCCTATTAAATATTTTTAATGTAAGGGTTAGGAGATGGGGATGAAGAAGAGTTTAAGAGAGAAGTTGAGTCCATATGGACTGGTGATCATGATGTATATGATTTTTATGGTTGCAGCATTTATGATTGATACTCCAAAAGAGATTGCAAAAGGTTTCGTCTTAATTGTAAAATCTAGAAGCATATTGGTTACAGACTACATGGAAGTTGGGGGAATTGGAGCTACATTATTAAATGCAGTTATTGTAGGTGGCGCTAGTATTGGTTTATTGATTCGAAGCAAAGTAAAACCAAATGGTTCTACCTTTATGGCCTTATTTTTAACGACAGGCTTTGCTTTTTTTGGAAAGAATATTTTTAATATGATACCCATTACCTTCGGTGTATGGCTATATGCAAAGAAACAGGGGGAACCGTTTTTGAATTATAGTTTGGTAGCACTTTTATCTGCTACCATATCTCCCATTGTGAGTGAGCTTTCCTATTTAGAAATTTGGAAAGGACCTATGAATATGATATTTGGTATTAGTGTAGGAATCCTAGCAGGATTTTTATTTCCAATGGTTTCTGCATTTACTGTAAGGGTCCATGATGGTTACGTGCTATACAACCTAGGGTTTGCAGGAGGCCTAATATCTACTTTTTTAGTATCTCTTTTAAAAATAAGAGGAATTGATGTTGAGACAGTCACGATCTGGAGTTCGGGAAATAACCTATTTCTTGGGTGTTTGTTCTACTTCATCTTTCTTATGGTGATCATCTATGGTTTGATCAAGGGAAATCGTAAAAAGGTATTTCACCATTTGAAAATCATTATGAGACATTCAGGACGTTTGGTTGCTGATTTTTATACACAATTTGGTGAAAATGCATTTATAAACATGGGGATTTTAGGGATCTTAGGTGTTACTGTGGTGTTACTTTTAGGTGGAGACTTGAATGGTCCTACACTTAGTGGTATATTAACCATGGCGGGTTTTGGATGTTTCGGTAAACATTTGCGTAATGTCATACCAGTCATGGTAGGAGCTTTTTTGGGAACTATTGTAAATTTGGGAGATGTAACAAGTCCTGGAAATATATTAGCGATTTTATTTTGTACTGGCTTAGCGCCAATCGCAGGACAGTTTGGTGTTATATGGGGAATTGTTGCTGGTTTTCTTCATGTGAACTTTACTGCTCATATAGGAGTTGTTAATCAGGGAATGAACTTATATAACAATGGATTTGGAGCAGGATTTGTTGCCCTTTTACTAGTTCCAGTCATAACAGGGTTGAGGAACCATAAGGGAGAGAGGAAATAAAATGAAATATAAAGTAGAAAAATGTTTTCAAATCATCAATGATATGATGATTTATTGCTACAGTTTAGGTGGAAAAGATTTTCAACTAGACTTTCAACCATCAGAAGATACATGCAAGATTGTGTTAAAAACGGCCATCGACCATTTATCAGAAGATACCTTGGAAGAATTACAAACAGGTTTAGAACAACGTCGACAACAGGAAGTAGAAGGCATGTATTGGGCAATAACATACGATGTGGATAGTCCGTGTGAACCAACACTTTTAGGTATGATGCTAGATGAGTCCACAGCTACTTATGAAGATGGAATCTTGACCATAAAAGCTGAGCGGAATCACGGATAAAAGAAGGAGTATAAATGGAAGAAAGCAGATTGAAGAAATCAATAAGATGGATCGTTGGATGGATTATGACCTTTGCTTTTGTTATGGTCTTATTGATTACTAGTTTCGAAATAGCCACATATAGTGATTTTAGTTGGTACCAAAAAGAATATGAGAAATACAACGTGTTGGATGATTTAAATATGAAGATGGAAGATGTGATGTACGTCACTCATGAAATGATGGATTATTTAAAAGGAAAAAGAGAAGATTTAGTAGTATACACAACCGTTGGAGATCATCAACAGGAGTTCTTTAATGAAAGAGAGAAAAGTCATATGTTAGATGTTCAAGTACTTTTTATCAAGGGGATACAATTAAGAAGAGTTGCGGTTATGGTTTGCATAGCTGGCTTGCTGGTATACTTAGCCTTGAAAGGAAGTATAAAAACATTATGTACAGTGATTTATAGAACAGGAACGGGAATCCTTTTAGGAATAACAGCATTGCTAGGTTTGTTATTTGCCACAGACTTTACAAAATATTTCACCATCTTTCATAAGATTTTCTTTACCAACGATTTATGGTTATTGGATCCTGCCACAGATTTAATGATCAATATGTTACCAGAAGGATTCTTTGGGGATATGGCTTTCAGGATTTTAGTCATCTTTGTTTCTTTCTTAGTAGTAACTTTAGGGCTTAGTTTTTGCTTCTCGATAGTAGATAAAAGAAAACAAAATAATTAGAGTGACTAATAAATACCATAAGATACATTAATTATACTAATGACATATCTTATGGTATTATTATATTAGAAAATCATGTGTAAAAACAAAGTAGGAAGGATGGGCTTAGGCATGAATCAAGTGAGAAGGGTATTCGTGGAAAAGAAACCAGAGTTTTCCGTGAAGGCAGGATCATTAAAAAAAGAGTTAATCAATTATCTGGGAGTAAAAGGGATAGAGGATATCAGAGTTCTTATTCGCTATGATATAGAGAATATTAGTGATGATATCTATAAGACCGCTTGTAATACGGTATTTAGCGAACCGCCTGTTGATCTATTGCATGAAGAAGTATTGGAGCTTAAAGAAAATGAACAAGCCTTTGCCATAGAATATCTACCAGGTCAGTTTGACCAAAGAGCCGACTCAGCGGTTCAGTGTATACAGTTTCTAAAAGAAGATGAAGAACCAATGATTAAGACGGCGACAGTATATGTAGTTTCTGGAGAGGTTTCCCAGGAGGAGATGGAGACCATAAAAGCACACTGTATGAATCCTGTGGATTCAAGGGAAGCGTTGCAAGCAAAACCAGAAACCTTAGTCACACATTTTGATGAGCCTCAAGATGTGGTGATCTTTGATGGATTTCGTCATATGAATCACGAACAATTAAAAGTTTTATATGATTCCTTAAATCTGGCAATGACTTTTCAAGACTTCCTTCATATCTATACTTATTATAAAAAAGAAGAGTTACGTGACCCTTCTATGACGGAAATTAGAGTTTTAGATACCTATTGGTCTGATCATTGTAGGCATACTACATTCTTAACGGAGTTAACAAAAGTAGATTTTGAAGATGGTTTCTATAGAGAGTCTATGGAAGACACCTATCAATCCTACTTATCTGCTAGAGCTGATGTTTATAAAGGAAGAGACGATAAATTTATATGTTTAATGGATTTAGCTTTAATAGCCATGAAGAAGTTAAAGCAAGAAGGCAAACTTACGGATCAAGAAGAAACGGATGAAATTAACGCATGTAGTATTATTGTACCTGTAGATGTAAATGGAAAAGAAGAAGAGTGGTTGATTAACTTTAAAAATGAAACCCATAATCACCCAACAGAAATAGAACCATTTGGTGGTGCGGCTACTTGCCTTGGTGGTGCAATCCGAGACCCTTTATCAGGTAGGACTTACGTATATCAAGCGATGAGAGTAACAGGTGCTGCAGATCCAACAAAAGCAATATCTGAAACCATGAAGGGGAAATTACCTCAAAAGAAAATTGTACGTGAGGCAGCTCATGGATATAGTTCTTACGGAAACCAAATTGGATTAGCCACTGGATTAGTTCGAGAAATTTATCATCCTGGCTACGTAGCAAAAAGAATGGAAATTGGTGCCGTACTAGGTGCAGCACCGCGGAAGAATGTAATTCGAGAGACGTCAGATCCAGGGGATATTATCATTTTACTGGGAGGACGAACAGGTCGAGATGGTCTTGGTGGAGCTACAGGGTCTTCTAAGGTCCATACAGAAGAGTCTATTGAAACTGCAGGAGCAGAAGTTCAGAAAGGAAATGCTCCAACTGAAAGAAAAATACAAAGATTATTTAGAAGAGAAGAAGTCAGTAGATTAATTAAAAAATGTAATGATTTTGGTGCTGGGGGAGTTTCTGTTGCTATAGGTGAGTTGGCCGATGGCCTGATGATAGATTTGGACAAAGTACCAAAGAAATATGAAGGATTAGATGGAACTGAAATTGCAATATCAGAATCTCAAGAGAGAATGGCTGTTGTGGTTGACCCCCAAAATGTGCAGCAGTTTCTAGATTATGCAGCCCAGGAAAACTTAGAGGCAGTAAAAGTAGCTGTTGTCACCAAAGAAAAACGCCTTATTATGAACTGGCGTGGTAAGACTATAGTTAATATTTCTAGAGCTTTTTTAGATACCAACGGTGCACATCAAGAGGCTCAAGTATTGGTTGAGATACCAAAGCAAGAAGATAACTATTTTAAAGAAAGTCATTGGGATAAAGGAGACAAAGATCTAAAAGACAAATGGTTGCATGTTTTAGAAGATCTTAATGGCTGCTCCCAAAAAGGTCTTGTAGAGATGTTTGATAGTTCTATCGGCGCAGGTACCGTCGTAATGCCTTATGGCGGGAAGTATCAGATGACAGCAAACCAAACAATGGTAGCAAAAGTTCCAGTATTAGAAGGAGAAACCAATACTGTCACCATGATGAGTTATGGATTTGATCCATATCTTTCTAGTTGGAGTCCGTACCATGGTGCTATGTATGCAGTGGTGGAATCAGTCTCAAAAATCGTTGCAGCAGGAGGAGACTATAAAAAGATAAGATTTACATTCCAAGAGTACTTTAGGAGGATGTCAGAAGATCCATTAAGATGGAGCCAACCTTTTTCTGCTCTTTTAGGTGCCTATCACGGGCAAATGGGATTTGGCTTACCATCCATAGGTGGAAAAGACAGTATGTCTGGGACATTTCAAGATATTGATGTACCACCTACTCTAGTATCCTTTGCAGTAGATACGGGAAAGATAAACGAAGTTATCACTCCAGAATTAAAAGAAATTGGTAGCGCCATCATCTCAATAGAAATCGAAAAAGATGAATTTGATACTCCTATATATGAACAAGTAAAAAAACAATATGGTGATTTCTATGAAGAAGTAAGGTCTGGACATATTCTATCTGCCTATGCGGTGCAAGGTAATGGAGTGGCAAGCGCTCTTAGTAATATGGCATTTGGAAATCTTATTGGTGTTAAAATAGAAGATCATGTAACAGAAAGAGAAGTCTTTGGTCCAGGTTTCGGTAATATTATTGCAGAAGTGTCACAAGAGGTATTACCAAAACTTACTGTAGATTATAAAGTAATCGGTCAGACCATAAAGGATGAAACGATTTTATATAAAGAGATGAAGCTGTCATTGGAAGTGGCAGTAAATGCTTACACCAAGACTTTAGAAGATGTTTTCCCTACAGGATCTAGTCAATGGAAAGGAAAACCTCTATCAAAAGAATATAAAGTGGATTCTTTATATGTATGTAAGCATAAGGTGGCGAAGCCAAAAGTGTTTATTCCAGTGTTTCCAGGAACAAATTGTGAATATGATAGCGCAAAGGCCTTTGAAAGGGCAGGTGCAGATGTAGAGATTAAGATTTTTAAGAACTTATCTCCTGAAGATATTAAGGATTCTGTTTCTGTATTTGAAAAGACCATTAAAGAATCACAAATCATTATGTTCCCAGGAGGATTTTCTGCTGGAGATGAGCCAGATGGTTCAGCTAAATTTTTTGCAACTGCTTTTAGAAACCAGAAGATTTCTGAGGCTGTTATGAATCTTGTTGATCAAAGGGACGGACTGGTTCTAGGAATCTGTAATGGATTCCAAGCACTGATCAAACTAGGATTGGTACCATACGGTAAGATTCAAGGACAAACAGAAGATTCACCAACATTAACTTATAACACAGTTGGACGCCATATTTCTAAAATGGTATACACAAAGGTGGTATCGAATCAATCTCCATGGCTTAATCTTGCAACTCTTGGGCAGACCTATGTAAATCCTGCATCCCATGGTGAAGGAAGATTTGTAGCAAATAAAGAATGGATTCAAAAGTTATTTGAACGTGGACAAGTTGCAACCCAATATGTAAATCCAGATGGAGAACTATTGATGGATGAAGAATGGAATGTCAACGGATCTTATGGTTCCATTGAAGGAATAACAAGTCCTGATGGTAGAATATTAGGTAAGATGGCTCATAGTGAAAGACGAGCAGATGGTGTTGCCCTTAATATCTACGGTGAACAAGATATCAAAATATTTGAATCTGGTGTCATGTACTTTAAATAAATAAATAAGCTCTCTTGAGAATAGATATAAAATTCTTAGAGAGCTTTTTTATAGATGAAATAGGATAAAAAAGATTCGCAATAGAGTCCGATCGAAAGTAAGATGGATTTATTTAATAAAAAGTGATATAGAACAAGAAAAAATAAATAAAAATTAGTCTAATTTAACAAGCATAAATGGATAAATATGAAAAATAATGTTGCATAATTATAAAAAATATGATATATTAATCACAATGCACTACATATGTATGTGAAAGTTGAACAATACATAGCGGGTGGGCGTCCAATTCTAGAAAATCTAAAATCTTATTATCAAATCTAAAATTCAATTCTTACATTAAAGGAGTTCTTATAATGAATCAAAATAAATTCTCAAATCATTTCTATTACATCATCCTCACCGGAAGAAAGGGGAAGAATATATTCGCAGATGAATGCGATAAAAGTCAATTCCTCAACATTGTTCAACGGATATATACGAAAAGTATTTATAAAGTATGTTCTTATTGTATATTAGATAATGATGTCCATTTATTGATGATATCTAAAGATCCTAAAAGTGCAAATAAGATATCATTGCTGATCGAAGAATATTCCCAGTATTATAAAGAAACTCATGACGATAAAATCGTGATTCTAAAAAAACATGATATGAAGAAGATCATCTCTCCAGTAGAAAAATGCATAGAGATACATATGCTTCCTGTAAAAACTGGAATAACAGAAAGAGTGCAAGATTATTGGTGGAGTAGTTTCGGAACATATTATAGAAAGAATATGAAAAAACATATTGATCCTGAAGATATATTAAATTTAATCAGCGATAAAAAAAGAGAGGCCAAAAAGAAATTTATGGAGATGCATAAATTTGCAATACCAGATAAGGAAGTTTAATCCTTATGACGTAGTACTGTTCTATGAGTAACAGTACTACACATCTAAAAAAACAGGAATGAATATCATCATTTTTTCTACAAGATACCAAGAAAAATGACAGAAAAAAACGGATCTTTTAGTGGTAAAAATCAGTCTAGAAAAATAACGGTAAAAAAACGTAAAAAAACATAAAATTATTATTGACATACAAATGTATTGATGATAGAATAACATTTGTTGCGAAGGAGTTTGTCCATTGCAGTAAGGAAAAAAATAAAGTTTTAAAAAGAACTTGACAAATGATTGTAAGTAATGTAAACTAGTCAAGCACATGTATGGAGAGGTGTCCGAGTGGTTTAAGGAGCTGGTCTTGAAAACCAGTGATTCCGAAAGGGACCGTGGGTTCGAATCCCACCTTCTCCGTTTATAATC
>DVLR01000275.1 GCA_018715425.1 Candidatus Merdenecus merdavium | reverse complement strand
GGATATCGAGAATATGAGCCTTGTACTCCTCCTTATGCAACATTAACGGTAGGTATCTTACCACTAAAAAGTTTAGGACAACCTCTGGATGATAGAACGGTCCATCGAGTTCCAGAATTCTGTAACATGACGGGAGGAAACAAAGGAGATATGATTACGTTAGATCATATTGGAAAAATCATAACACATCCAGATGGTATGTATAAAGGAACGAAAGGTCGAAAAATACTCTTTCTAAATCAGTTAGACGATGAAGGAGAAATAGATCAGGCAAAGGAGCTATTACCTTACCTTTCCAAAGAGTTTTTAGATTCAGTAGATCGTATAATTGCTGGATCTTTACAAAAAGAACACTATGTTACCATTTATAGTCATGATTAAATTTCTGAGTTTAATAGAATAACAAAATACCTATAGGAAAAGTCATAAAAAATCGTTTGCTTTAGGTTATGTCAGGAGATAGAATATGAAAAGGTTGCCATTAGATGGCGATATCATCTGCGTGAGAGGTGCAGGAGATTTAGCTACAGGAGTAATACAAAAATTGGTTAGAGTAGGGTTAAGAGTATTTGCTTTAGAAATTGAAAAGCCAACAGCCATAAGGAGACAGATCGCATGTTCTACTGCCCTTACCAATTCAGACAAAACCATGGAAGTGGAAGATATTAAAGCACGTTGTGTGGAAATGAATCAAGGTGCTATTGAAGCATGTTGGGAAGAAGGGATTGTACCAATTATCGTAGATCCAGAAGGAAGGTCAATCTCTTTGATGCATCCCATTTGTGTTGTAGATGCAATTTTGGCTAAAAGAAATTTAGGTACTCATCGAGGACTTGCACCAATTACCATTGGGATGGGGCCAGGTTTTTCTGCACCTGAAGATGTGGATTGTGTAATAGAAACCATGAGGGGACATAGACTAGGAAGACTGATTACACAAGGAGAACCCCTTCCAAACACTGGAACACCAGGTGATGTTGGTGGTCAGTCTAAAAAGCGAGTCATTCACGCAGTAGACGCAGGAACGGTGATCCATAAATGTGAAATCGGAGATTTTTTACAAATGGGTGATCCTATTCTAGAAGTTGGTGGTCAAATCATGACGGCTCCTTTTGCTGGTGTGATAAGAGGATTGATTACAGCGGGAATGGAAGTTCCTAAGGGAATGAAAATTGCAGATATTGACCCTAGAAATCTGGATGAGGAGTCTGTATTCTCAATATCAGACAAAGCCAGGAATCTAGGTGGGGCAGTATTAGAAGCATATCTTTATATGAAAAGAATGAAAAGATTATAGATCATTATAAAAACAGAGATTCCTGTAAAGCAAATGACTGGAAAAAAGTCAGTATCGTTTGCAAGAATCTCTGTTTTATATTTAAAATCCATATGGCAATAAAACAATAAAGCGGCTTCCTTTATTTGGTTCGCTTTCTACGGATATCTTTCCGCCGTTAAGCTGCAAAATTTTTTTGACGAGGGATAATCCAAGTCCACTTCCTTCCGTAACTCTGGAATTATCACCTTGATAGAATTTATCAAAAATATGTTTTTTTACTTCTGCATCCATACCTATGCCTTCATCGGAAATAGATACCTCAGCATATTTGCCCTTCGATTGAAGTGTAATGGTAATCGTAGCACCTTTGGGACTAAATTTTATGGCATTTTCCAAAAGGTTTCCCCACAAATGACTAATCATTTCCTCGTTAGAACGAATAGATATGGACTCCATGTTAATATCAAGTTCCAATTGTTTTTTTTCGAAATAAGGTTCTAATAAAAGAATGGATTTCCGTATTTGCTCGTCAAGTGAAAAAGAGATATTCTTTGGTTCCATATCCAGAGTTTCTAGATTTGATAGATATAAGATATTACTGGATAGTCGAGACAAACGCTCTGTTTCTGAAATAATAATATCTAAATATTCGTTTCGCTGTTCTTCTGACAAGGTGTTGCTTTTCAGGCGATTGGCAAATCCTCTTATGGAGACCACCGGGGTTTTGAATTCGTGTGAAATATTGCCAACAAAATCATTACGCAGTGCTTCAATATTCGAAAGCTCTTTTGTCATTTCATTAAAGCTTAAAGCAAGGCGATTCAATTCTTTTGAATTTTCGATGTCAATCTCCACATCGAAGTTACCAGAAGCTACTTCTTTTGTTGCCTCTATTAATCGATGGAGAGGTCGAAGTAAATAATCACCACCGATGGTAGCCAGTATGGTGCCGATAAAAACGCTTACTAGAAGAAGGAATAAAAACAAGGTAGGAAATCTCCTCTGTGATATATGAGGAAGAATGCCGATGCTAGTCAGAAAATGTAAAAGAAGCCCAGATACTGCAACACTAAATAATATGATGATAAATACAAACAAAACCAGCACAATCAGTGTGGATAGACTATGTTTATGTTTTTTCCGTTTTCTTTTAAAGATCCTCATATTTCACCGCCTTGTAACCTAATCCTCGAACCGTTATGATATCAAATTCTGGCCAGTCACCGAATCGTTCGCGCAGTCTGCTGATATGTACGCTTACGGTGTGTTCATCGGTTTGAGAATCATAGCCCCATATTTCATCCATCAACTGCATTCGTGTAAAGATTGTATTTGGATAACTTAGTAGCTTATATAGAAGAAAAAATTCTTTTTGAGGAAGGGTTATGCGCTCCATATCTCTGCTGACTGTTAATGAGTCATAATTCAAACTTACTTTCCCTAAGATGATCTTTCGTTCATTGACAATTTTTGCTCGCCTAAGAAGTGCTTTCACTCGTAAGATCAACTCTTCTCCATCCACAGGTTTTACCATGTAATCATCGGCTCCTATATTAAATCCTTCACGTTTATCTTGGATTGTTTCTTTTGCTGTTATCATTAAAATGGGAAAGTCATATCCTGAATCTCGAAGCTGTCTCGTCAGACTATAACCGTCCATCCCTGGCATCATAATGTCTGTGATCATGAGGTCAATATGCTGACGGTCTAAAATATCAAGAGCTTTTTGGGCATCTTCAGCCAGTACTGGGATATAGTTCTCATCAAGTAAAATATCCTGAAGTAGCCTTCTAATGTGAAAATCATCCTCAACTACAAGTATATGAATCATAATGAATCCTCCCGTTATAAATTATATTTTAGAAACTTCAACTGAACTTCAACAAAAACAATGATTGAATTGAACTTTGGTTGATGTTGATATTATATCATAAATAGATGGGAAGAAATGATTAAATATAATTTAAGGAGGAACAGGAATATGTTTTAGCTTTTATAGTTGTTTTATACCATCAATAGAAGAAATAAAGGTAAGTAAAGAAACGAGAAAAAAGTAATAGGAAGTAATAGAAAGTGAGAATGGTTGTTATGAAAATAAAAAAGATCTTTCAATCTATAAAATGGTTCATGCTAATTTCTGGAATCATGATTGTAATTTTGGGAATTACCATGCTATTTACACCTCTTAAGAATTTAGTCGCTATGGCATTGTTTATTGGTATCTGTATGTTAGTGTCTGGAGTTTCCGAAATCGTATCTTTTTTTAATGAAAATAAAGATAAAGGTTCTGGATGGCTGATGTTAAGTGGAATCGTTACTACTATACTTTCTATTTGGATCATCTTCGGTAAAGGTTCGAATGTTTTGATCAGCCTTCTTGTATTTATCTTTGGAGTATGGGTTATGGCTTCTAATATTTTTAGGATAGTGGATTTATTTACATTGGGAAACCATGAGGAAATTGCACAGTGGGGGTGGTCCTTAGGATTTAGTATATTGGGATCTTTGCTTGGCTTTTTACTTATGTTTTCACCGATCATATCAAGTGTGATTATTTCTTATGCCATTGCATTCATGCTGATTTCTTATGGTAGTAACAATATATTGATTTTTTTCCGAATGAGAAGGTTTAGCGATTATATTCATAGAAATTCGAGAGACTAAACCATGAATATATAAATAAAAAAGACATAAAATCATGAAAAGAAACAGGAAGATAACAAGAAGTAAAGTAGATTGGGTGTAATCTATTATTTTTACTGTCCTACAAAATAATAGATAAATGGAGAAGGAAGGAGAACATAAGATTGAACAAATCAATAAGTAGAAATGGAGTGATGATTTAAATATGCTTAAAAAAACATTTAAAGATATATCATTATCTGTATTACCTATAACTATTTTAGTTGTCATACTTGGTCTTACGCTGGTTCCTATTGAGATAGAAATGTTAGTTAGATTTGTTATTGGTGCTATCTTTGTAATTATAGGCTTAGTAATATTTTTAATGGGGGCTCATACAGGAATAACTCCTATAGGTTCTTTGATGGGAAAAAGTATTGCGAAAACCAATAAGTTTTTTTATGTTATAATATTAGGTTTCATTTTAGGATTTT
>DVLR01000274.1 GCA_018715425.1 Candidatus Merdenecus merdavium | reverse complement strand
TCAACACCTGCCGCTTCTAAGCAATCCGTACGTACAATCATAGCTACAGGGTTGGCTCTTTCCTTCATAGTTGGAACACCCCATAGAAAATCTCCGACACTGTTGCACCAAATATCATCTTCACCTACACTTTCCATTAGATAATCAGCTTTCTCAATATAAGGTGCAAGATCAACTACATAACCAGATGCAATGTATGTAGGGGCACTATTCATCATCATCGGGAATAGGTCCACTTGCTCTCCACCTGACAGCATTAATTGCATCTGAGTACCCCAGGTACTAAAAGTCATAGGAATCAACTTAACATTCATGTTCAAGTCTCTCTTGGTCAATTCATTAAACTTTTCACTAACCATGTCCGAATCCTGAGAGTCACTAGCTACAAGGTAAACCATAACAGCATCATAAGGTTCCTCATCAGAGGATATCTCTCCAGTGCCTTTGTCTGTAGTTGAAGTATCACTGCCTTTAGGGTCCTCTTTTGAAGAACAACCGATCAAAGCTGTGGTCAACATACACATAACCATAATAATCAATAACGCCTTTTTTCTCATTCTTTTCTCCTTTATTAATAATTGTTAAAATTTTGCAACGTTATACTGTTTACAATAATACTTATCAGTATCATCAAAGCTGTCTTATCGCAAATGGCTATATCTGTGGAAAGATACTAACCTCAATATTAGTACAACGTTTTACTGTTATAGTATATCACTAAAAATACTCTTCGTCAATAGTATTTTTAGGTATATTTTTTCGAAAAGAAAAATTATACCCTTTATTACTACTTCCCTATATACTTTTCTTACAATTGTCCTCTCCTAGTACCCTTCCTTCGTTAACATAAAAGATACATCAATAAAAAAGAATCAAGAATATCCAGCCATCAATACTCTATGGTTCGTGATATTTTTGATTCTTATTTTTGGGGAATATCCAAATCTTATTATAACTTATTATGGTTTTATCTGTTTATTTGCAGGTTACTATTTCTTTTAATTTAGCTATTATGCTTCCCTTTATAGTCCTAATTGACTAGCAAACAAGCCCTCCCAGAACTTTACCTGTGTATCACTCATATTATATATTGAGATTTCATCTCCAATATTTAGATAGGACATCTTTCCATTATAGGGCTTCCAGCTAGTTTCTTCTTTACCATTAGGATTTCCTGTTTCTGCAAAATTTACCAGATAATTTGACATCTGTTCTCCTAGCTTGTAATCGATCTTTGCCCAATACTCTTCTCTAAGAGGTGAAAAATAATTCAACCAATAGGGAACATCAGATGTATGGAAAGCTTTCATATTTGCAGAATCTACACCTGGCATTACGTGACTAAAATTATATATATACGTTTTATCAACGGATTGAAGAGACCTTGCTTTTGCTAGATAGTTTTGCAAGGCCATAGCACCATCACGATTAACCTGATGAAATACATCCAAAGCATCATCTGATAAAGGAGGATAAGCTTTTAAGCATTCATTTGCATATGCACCGAACTGCTCCTTCACTGCCGTTTCATACTGGGTCTTTGTCATAGACTTTGTATATCCAAACATTTCCCCTGAAGAAAGTATGGGGAATAAAATAGAATCACCATCTACCATACCTGTAATTAAGGTCACATTATTTGCCGCCTTTGCCTTGTAGGTCTCAAGTGCACTTCCTGTAAACACAAGGCCGTCTACACATGTACTGGCTACATAATTAAGCTTAAGTAATTCATCCGTTGACATAGCACGCATTTCCTCTAGAGTCTTACCCTCAAACACCTTAAGACCTTCCTCTTCTTTATCTGACAAAGAAACAGCCTCTGAATTAATTATATTAAAGCTCATTGTAAAGGCATTTTTAAATAAGCCCTTTGCAAGAGGTGAAATCACCAGTGAATTTACATTAAATGCTCCGGCTGATTGTCCGACTACAGTTACATGATCTGGATCTCCCCCAAACTTATCAATATTATTTTTTACCCATTTCAGTGCGGTAATCTGATCGAGTATTGCATAATTTCCAGAAATACCATCAGCAGATTCCTCCGATAGTGAGGGGTGTGCTAAGAAGCCTAGGATACCAACCCTATAATTTATACTAACATATACAATGCCTTTTTTAGCAATCTCTGTTCCATCATATACATCACAGGATGCTCCTCCACTAACATTTGCACCACCATGGATATAGACAATTACTGGACGCTTTTTATCTGCTTTCTTTGATTTTGTCCAGACATTTAGGTATAAACAGTCCTCCGAATAACCTTTTGTTGTGTCAACAATAAATTCTTCACTCCAGAACATAAATGGATTCTGAGGAGGCTGAATAGCATTGGCACTGTATTGTATACACTCTTTTATCCCCTCCCAAGGAACCACAGGCTGAGGAGCCTTCCATCTTAGTTGACCCACTGGAGGAGCAGCGTATGGAATCCCTTTATAAATCCGAATCTTAGAATCTTCTGATAGGGTACCTGTGATCTTACCACCTTGAATTTTTACTGGAACTTCGGACTCATCTGTTTTCTCTTCTACATGACTAAAGGCTAACAAGGGAGAAGACAGAGCAATTGGCAGGGCAGCCCGTACCAAATCTTTAAAAATTTTATTTACTTTCATATACATCCTCCTAACATTTTTTATTAAAAGTCTTTCCCCAATCATATGATGAATGCATTCCTATCACGATCCATTTAACTTCTTTATCAATCAAATAATACGGTTTTGCTCTGAAATTAACCATTATATTCTCTTCCCTTCTATTCCTCTTATTATTTGCCCTTCATCCCGCTGATTTAGTGAAGAATTGTCTCTCCACCAAAGGAAAACATGGGAGCTGCCTTTCTATGAAGTTCAACCAGGTCATGATCATAGTTATGTTTTACCTCACAACTCCTATCAAAAATCATAACTGCTTCATCCCCTTCCCTGCATGG
>DVLR01000273.1 GCA_018715425.1 Candidatus Merdenecus merdavium | reverse complement strand
AAAATATCCGGTCCTTGTCCGCTTGCAAATTTAAGTCGAACAGTCTGTTTATATTGATCGGTAGGTAGTTGTTCAACCTCAATATTAATATGAGGATATTCTTCTTTTACCAGTTCTGGCAACCAGTCAAGATAAAAATCTTTACTATCCGTTGTAGGCCTTGTAGTAACCATGAGAGAAAGTGTCACTTCTTCCTCTGTTTTTAAAGATGCATCTGTTTTATCAGATAATGTGTTATCATCATGAGTACCTTGCTCACTTTTACTTGTCTTGGTCTCTGCACTATCTGTAGCTTTATCGTCCGTGGTATTTGAGTTACATGCTGCCAAAAACACTGTCATTATCCCAATTAGCAATATACTTAATACTCTTCTTTTCATTTGGTTCCCTCCTTAGAAACATTTCTTTTTTATCTTGTTACGTCCTGTAAATAAATCATAGCATAGGGACTAGTAACTTTTCTATAAATGTTATAGTAACTTTTTCCTATGATCACATCCACCTACTAATTTCCCCTCTTATATGAAAAGTTCTAATGAAACCACAAAACATTCACCAGTAACACCGACGAAATTATTGTTACTGCCTTAGAAGAAATAAAGGATCATATTATGAATGATCAGAGTATTTCACTTGTTAATAAGAATATCAGGATACACTATTATAAAAAACGTTTAAATACCCCTTTATCAGATGTTTCATCCTCTGATAAAGGGGTATTTTGTTTCCATAAGTATGTTTACTTCTAAATATTCTTTTTTGTCACTCTAACCTTTCTAACTTTTCCCTTTAAAGTCTTTGTCTGTAATGCTTCTAATACCTGTTTTCCTTTCCCATTGATCACTTCCACATAACTAAAGCTATCCCGAATATCGATAATACCGATATCATCCACAGTCACTCCTTCAATGCTACATATGGTGCCGACAATATCTCCAGCTCGTATTTTTGATTTTCTTCCTCCCCCGATATGAAAAGCTAAGATATCTTTTGTTAGCCTTTCTTCTTTTCTAGGTCTCACGATTGGCTTTTTCTTTTGATTTTGTAAGAATAATCTTTCTTTTTCTCGATTACTTTTAGGGCATTCTTTAATTGGAATGCTTTGTCCCATATATTCTTCCACCATATGAAACATCTTAAATTCTTCCTCGCATAATAGGCTGATGGCTGTTCCGCTTTTTCCGTTTCTTCCTGTTCTTCCAATGCGATGTACGTAGGTTTCTCTACCTGTTGGGAAGTCATAATTGATGACGTGGCTCATGTAATCAAAATCTATCCCTCTTGCTGCCACATCGGTAGCAATGAGAAAGGGGAAATATCCCCGCCTGAAATCATCCACTGTTTTCAGGCGTTCCTTTTGTTCCATTTCTCCGTGAAGCATGCCACAAAAGATTCCCTTTCTTCTTAATTTTTGAAACAGGGTATGAACCATTTCTCTAGTCCCACAAAAAATAATACAAGTGTTTGGATTTTCATCTACCAATACATCAATGAAAGTATCAAATTTACACTCCAGATCTGTTTGATAAATCTTTTGTATAATACTCGAGGTAAGCTCTTTATCTCTGTCTTGGATGACCACTTCTGCATCGTTCATATATTCTTGGACTATCTTTTGTATCTCTGGCTTTAATGTGGCAGAGAATAAGGAAACAACGCAACCTTTTGGCACCATATTTAGAATCTCTTTTACTTCTTCTATAAATCCCATATCTAGCATTAAATCAGCCTCATCAATAACGAGATGTGAAATTCCATTTAGATTTAAAGTTCCTCTTCTTAGATGATCCATAACTCTGCCTGGTGTTCCAACGATGACGTGGTTTTTCTGTCTCAATGTCTGGATCTGTTTATCAATGGGAAATCCTCCAAATAATGCTGCTACTTTTAATCTTTTCTTTCTGCCGATCCGAAAGACTTCATCTTTTACTTGCACCGCCAACTCTCTAGCTGGCTCTAATATAAGTGCCTGTGGAGCTTTCTCCTCCCATATGACCTTTTCGCAAATAGGAATGGCAAATGCGGCTGTTTTACCACTTCCAGTGGGTGCTTTGGCTACTATATGTTTCCCTTCCAGTGCTGGTGGAATCACAGCACATTGAATATTTGTTGGAGTTTGGTATCCTAATAGCTCTAAAGCATGAAGAATATCCTTTGATAAATCATAGCTGCCAAATGTCTTCGTTTCTTTATTTTCCATGGTTTCTTACTTTCCTTTTTAGATGACGTCCAAATTGACTTGTCTCATTATAACAAACTACTTTACACATCACGATTTTTATTCATTCTTTTCTCTGGCCTTTTTTTCTAATGCAATTTCTGTTTTTATTTCCCAATGGATCAATAAAGCTAATGCAGCTCTTAATGCAATGATTGCCCCTACCACAGCTATCTCTGATAAATCGCGGACCACAACCGTTCTTAAAATCTCACTACCTAGTTTAAACTCTAGCCCCATTGCTAATCCCTCTGCCAAATCCAGCTTTGTTTTAGGATCTTTTTTACAGTACCTATAAAAACACTTAAACGAAGTATAGACAATCACTAAAAGGCCGATAAACTCTAAAACTACGATAAAAAAATTAACGATAAGAATCAAACCTGAATGTAATCCTTCATTTAATGCAACTATGCTAATAAGAAATGGTACATCTGTCATAATAACTTCCTCCCTAAGATATGATCTGATTTTGTAATTCCCATACTAGTTCGAAACATAATTTGATTATACCATCTTTATCTTATCCTAACAATCTGTAATAAGTAACCAGTGGATATCCATCCTATACAAGGAATAACGTTCCTATTTTACTTACTCCTACAAAAGGTAGCATAAAAAAAGTTCGTACTGCAGATGAAGGTTAATCATCTGCAGTACGAATCATCTTAGAACTTTCTTTTTCTTCTTACAGCAATTACTCTCACCAAAATGCTTGCGCTGAATAAGAGAATGATTCCATACATCAGTATAGCATTTGAATCTCCTGTTTTCGGCGTTTTAGTTATTGAGGTGTTTTTCGTTCCTGTATTGTTCTTATTTGTATTTGTCTTAACAGCTTCCGCTTTGTAAGTATTGGTAAACTTCTGATCTCCATCATATGTTGCCTTTGCGATCAACTTTCCATCCTGGTCTTCTACTTCTACCGTAACTTGGATGACATGTTTATCATAGGTCATATGCAACTGATTTCCTATAACTTCTTGAATCGTATATTGATACGTACCTTCTGCATCATATGGAATTTCATCGAAGTAAATCATACCTTGGGCATCATTTTTCTTAGTCTGTAATACTTTTCCGTCTTGATCCTTTAGCTCAAAGCTAAATTCTCCTGCTGTCAGTTTCTTTCCATTCAGAACTTTTTCTGCCTGTAATACGATACTGCCATCTGCTGGTTTGTAGGTATTAGTAAAGGTTTGCTCACCTTCATATTCAGGTGTTGCTACTAATTGAGCATCTTCGTCTACTACCGTCACTGTTACGTTGATCACATGAGTATCATAAGTCACTCCTGCAAGATTTCCTTCCACCTCTTCAATGGTATACTGGTAAGTTCCCACCTCTGTATAGGTGATTGGATCGAAGTAAATCTTTCCTTGGGCATCGTTGGTCTTCGTTTGAAGGACTGTTCCTTCTGCATCCTTTAATTCGAAGGTATATTCCCCTGCATGAAGATCCTTTCCTTCTAGGACTTTCTGTGCCTCTAATACTACGTCACCTTCTGCTGGTTTGTAGATATTGGTGAATACATTATCTCCTTCATATACAGGAGTTGCCACCAATTGAGCATTGTCGTCTACTACCGTTACCGTCACGTTGATCACATGAGTATCGTAAGTGATACCTGCTTGGTTTCCTTCCACCTCT
>DVLR01000272.1 GCA_018715425.1 Candidatus Merdenecus merdavium | reverse complement strand
AAATGAGTTAATTTTCTGAAAATTTCTAATATTTTTCGACTTTATCATCTATATTTTGACTACTGAATTGTCAAGGAGTTTAACTCTTTTATTCGACAAGAAAGGCGATTTATTATATCTTCACAAAACGCTTGTTCTTTCAAAACACTATGTAAACCACCCTGATTGTGGGTATTTTATGTGGATAATGTGGATAACTTGGTGCATAACTAGATTTAATCCAGTTTTTCAAGGATCTTCATGTGGATATCTAATGTGTATAAGTTGTACTTAAAAAAATACTTAACTCACAATTTCGACATTTTTTGTGCATTCTGCTTTCCCACGAATCTACAGCATTTTTACGCCTGCATAAGTTGAATTTTATGAAGGATTTACGTTACTTTTTGTCTGTTACATTTTTTTACAACATTAGATATAGCAAGATGTTGAACCTCTATGATTCAACATCAATGACCTAAAATCAAAAAGAAGAATCTTGAGCCTCCTACTCTCTACAGAATCCTTCACATCAGGTTTCTTCTGGGTCCTTCCTGCCTTTAAAAGGGATTTAAAATGGCATCCTCATAATCCCATTGCCTTATGTTAGAAGGCCTGTCATTGCCCCTTCTAGGACGTATGACCATTACAGAACGACTCCTAAAGGAGCCATGTCCTATCATAGAGAAAAAAGGCTTAGTATCTTCTTAAAGATACTAAGCCTAGTATATGTATTCTTACCAATATCTAACAGCTTTTACTGGTTGTCTGTAATTATAGTTTGAATATTTAATTCCTGTTTTTGAACTACTTGCATGAACAATCTGTCCATTTCCAATATAAATTGCAACGTGATCTATGTATCCACTTGAGCTATAGAATAGTAAATCACCAGGTTGAATATTATCAATAGATACTGCAGTACCTGCATTCGCTTGATCAGCTGCTACTCTAGGAATAGAGATTCCAAAGTTCTTTAATACAGAAAGTGTAAATCCAGAACAATCAACTCCTGTTGCTAAGTTTGTACCACCCCATACATAACGTCCACCAACGTATTGAGTTGCAAAATTAGCAATGTCTTGTCCTCTTGAACCTGTACTTGAAGCTTGTGGAGTCTGTGGAGCTTGTGTTTCTGGTGCCTGAGTTTCTGGAGCCTGTGTTTCTGGCGCTTGTGTCTCTGGTGCCTCAGTCTCTGGTGTTTCTGTTTCCACTACTGCTTCTGTTTCTTGTACCTGCTCAGCTGCTACTCTTGCTGCTTCTTCAGCTGCAATTCTTTGACGCTCTGCTTCCTCAGCTGCTTTTCTAGCTTCTTCTTCTTTTCTAATTCTAGTTTCTTCTTCTTCTTTAGATTCCGCTTCTGTAAATTTTGTTGTAGTCGTTACGAAATCTTTAGATATGTAACCTTCTATTCCATCGATGGTTACCTTTAACCATCCGTCAACTTCTTCTAATACTTGTAATTTCTCTGAATCACCTAATAAAGCAACTACACTAGATTCTGTACTAGGCTCATTTCTAACATAAAGAGTCGTTGTATTAACCTCTGCATATTGGGTTCCAACTTCTTTTGCTAATTCAGCCGCCTCTTCTCCTGTTGCAAAGAATTCTCCCTTTACATACCCTACAACAGTTCCTGACTCAACTTTATACCAGCCATTTTCTTCTCCAAGGATTCTTCCGGCACTATTATTGTAGATCTTACCAATAATATACCCTTCTTCACTTGCTGCATCTCTTATATTAACGTAACTATTTACTTGAGCAATAGCTAGGTTATCATATTCAGAGTTTACTACAGGTGCCTGATTTACTGTGACATTTGGTATTACATTTGATTGAACGGCTTCATCAATTGCTACTGTTACTCCAGCCATAGGCGTTTCTGCATGAGATACAATCCCTGCAGATCCAATTGTCAATGTCCCCAAAAGACAATAGGTTGCTACTTTTACAACTCCTCTATTCATTTTTATTCATCCTCCATATGTATTTAATCTATTTTTTGTTACAAATTTGTTAAATTTATTACACGGTTATTGTATCAAATATTATTCTTAATGTCAACCTACATAATGTATTGATTAAAAAAATTGAATTATCACATAAGTCTACACAGGATTTCTCTTTAAAATACAAAAATAAGTGCCATAGTTCGATCCTATTACACTCGTTGTCAGACTATGGCACTTATTTATTAAATATGAAACATTTTTAATATATCAACTTTTAATATCAATCCTGATTTATGTTTGTATGATACAAAGGAGTACCTTACCATAAACCTGAACATTCGTTTCCTTTTCTATGCTTCTATGAGAACATTAAATATTCCTGTGCACTCGTTACTGCATTGGCCCCATCCGATGCTGCTGTAATAATCTGTCTTAACGCTTTTGTTCTAACATCACCAGCAACAAAAACTCCAGGAATGTTGGTTTTACAATCTTCATTGGCAATAATATATTTACTCTCTGTTTTCTTAATGGTATCTGGTATTACTTCTGAGTTAGGAATGACTCCTACAGCAATAAATACGCCATCAACGTCTAACTTCCTTGTTGAACCATCCACAGTACTCTTAACGATGATATCTGTTACCTGTTGATCACCATGAATCTCTGTTACGGTTGAATTCCAGATGCATTCAATATTTTCTGTTTCAAACAGTTTCTCTTGAAGAATCTTTTGAGCTCTTAGCTCATCCCTTCGATGAATCAAGTAAACCTTTTTACTCATTCTAGCTAAGAAGATGGCATCTTCAACTGCTACATCTCCACCTCCAACAACAACTGTTGTCCTATCCCTAAAAAAGGCTCCGTCACAAGTAGCACAATAGGATACGCCTCTACCGCCAAACTCCTCTTCTCCAGGAATTCCTAGTTTACGGTATCTAGCCCCTGTTGCAATAATAATACTCTTGGTATGAATATCACCCTCTGTAGTCTTTACTACTTTCACATCACTTGAAGTATCTATATCTAAAACTTCTACTGTTTTAAATTCAGCTTCTAACTGATCGGCATGTTCCTTAAACTTCACACCCATATCATATCCATTAATTCCTTGTAAGCCTGGATAATTATCTACTTCATAAGTATTAATAATCTGTCCTCCGCTTGCATATTCTTTTTCTATAATTAATGTTTTAAGTCTTGCTCTCTGAGCATATATGGCAGCTGTTAATCCAGCTGGTCCAGAACCAATGATAATTACGTCATATAATTGATCCATATATTTTACCTCCTTCATCGCCTCCTCTTCATATGGACGAAGATACTATATTCTATTTCATATGAAGCAGAGTTAATCTTACTGTTATATTGTAATTTTAATTGTATTATATACTAAAATCCTTTCATTTACTACCCCATCTATATAAAGTACCCATTTATCAACAGATAAATAGCAAGTAAAAAGCTGGCAATCCCTGAAAAAGACTTGACAAATCATTATGATGAAAATATAATAAAATTAATAATTGTTACTGTTATTGCATGATGGAAAGGAGGACTATCGTGGCTGCATTAAAGTATAGTAGACAGCGTGAATCCATTAAAGAGTTTCTTAGACACAGACATGACCATCCCACTGCTGATACTGTATATCTAAATATAAAAAAGATATATCCAAATATCAGTTTAGGTACTGTATATAGAAACTTGGCCTTGCTCACAGATATAGGTGAAATTACTAAGTTCACCACTGGAGATGGCGCTGATCGTTTCGATGGAAAAACTACCCCCCACAATCATTTCCTTTGCACCAGTTGTCATGAGATTTACGATTTAGAGATGGAAGATATTAGCCATATCAATCAAATTGCCGGAAAGAATTTCGCTGGAAGGATCGAAGGGCATACTACACAGTTTTACGGAACATGTGATACTTGTATGAAAAGATCATAAAATATAAAAATTATACTTGCATTTTTTTAAATAGTATGATATATTTAATATCAGTAATAGTTACTATTATTAAATATGTCAATTCAAATGGTAAAGGAGAATGAAAGAATGAAAAAATTTGTATGTAATGTATGTGGATACGTTCACGAAGGAGATGCTGCTCCTGAATTTTGTCCTATTTGTAAAGCACCTGCTGAAAAATTTACAGAGCAAGCTGGAGAAATGACTTGGGCTGCTGAACACGTTTTAGGTGTTGCACAAGGCGTTAGCGAAGATATTATTGCAGATCTTAGATCAAACTTTGAAGGTGAATGTTCAGAAGTAGGTATGTACTTAGCAATGGCAAGAGTCGCACATAGAGAAGGATACCCAGAAATCGGTCTTTACTATGAAAAAGCTGCTCATGAAGAAGCTGATCACGCTTCAAGATTTGCTGAATTACTTGGCGAAGTACTTACAGACAGCACAAAGAAAAACCTTGAGTTACGTGTAGCTGCTGAAAACGGAGCTACTGC
The DNA here is from genome assembly GCA_018715425.1 of Candidatus Merdenecus merdavium. GTDB lineage: Bacteria > Bacillota > Clostridia > Lachnospirales > Lachnospiraceae > Merdenecus > Merdenecus merdavium. The sequence continues at coordinate 13,359 of DVLR01000272.1, read as the reverse complement.
TGGTAAATTCGATCTTGCTAAACGTGCTAAAGAAGCTAACTTAGATGCTATTCATGATACTGTTCATGAAATGGCTAGAGACGAAGCTAGACATGGTAAAGCATTCGAAGGTCTTCTTAAGAGATACTTCGGTTAATTAAAAATATTAGATATCACACCTTAAAAAGGAGTTGATCATAGCATCAACTCCTTTTTTGTAGCTGTAAATGTATATCTATCCATGATTGTTGGTTTCGTATTCTTTCAATTGATCAATACAATACACTAATTAATCTATAGGATATGCAAAAAATACAAACCGTTCAGGCGCAAGTCCTATATAGTTAAATGGATAACACGTGCTTATGACCAGCACTTCTTCACCCATTTGTCCAATGATGGATGTATCATATTGATCAACAATTCTATAATCTCTTATTTCATATTGATACTCGCCATAGGGCATTTCGACAAGAAAGATATCGCCCTTTTTTAATTCACCGAAATCGCGAAACACACCATCTCTATGACCCGACAAAACAATCTGCTCATTTTGACCTGGGAATACAGTACTTTCCACATGTCCTACACCCTTTTTTAGAGCATCCTCATCAGCCCCTTCAACAATTCCAATGCTACGATCCAATTTAGGAATCGTAAGAATCCCAAAGCCTTCTCCAGCTTTTGCTTGATATTCTTCTATATCAAAAAGTTCATCTTCAATCACGGATTCCTTCTGCACTTCCAAAGCTGCTTTAACTTCCTCTAGTGTGGCTTTATTGCTATTTATAGAATCGTACAGGGAATAGCCAAAGTAGGCCAAAAGGAAACATCCAGCAAGAATACAAATACGACTGAGCCATTTCATGAAACTAAGCACCCTCTCTTTAATTTCGTTATTTGTTTTTCTTCTTTTTACTAAAATATGAAGCAATGAATCCTAAAGCAACCAATAATAAACCAATGAATAGCCCATTATATAAATGGGTAGCGGTATTTGGAAGAAGATGATTCTGATTTTTATCTCCACTTTCTCCTGGCTTAGCAGTTTGATTTGGATTCATTGGCTTATCCGATCCACTGGGTTTACTTGGTTTCTTTGGATCTTCTGGATTACTTGGTTTATCTGATTCCTTCGGATCTTCTGGATTACTTGGTTCATCTGGTTCTTCTACCTTCTTCAATCCCTCATATGCTTCCTCTAATGCCTTCAATGCTTCCTCTACTTCTGCTTGGGTCGCATCTTCTTTAGCAACCATCTCTTTCCCATGGGCTAAGGCATCTGCAAAGGCTTTCCAACTTTCTTCTGTGTAGTCTGTTTCATTTAATTCTAATCCTTCAATTTCTGCTAGTTTTTCTTCTAACTCTGTTTTATCTGTTGGTTCTCCTGGTTCTTCTACCTTCTTCAATCCCTCATATGCTTCCTCTAATGCCTTCAATGCTTCCTCTACTTCTGCTTGGGTCGCATTTTCTTTAGCAACCACCTCTTTCCCATGAGCTAAGGCATCTGCAAAGGCTTTCCAACTTTCTTCTGTGTAATCCGTTTCATTTAATTCTAACCCTTCAATTTCTGCTAGTTTTTCTTCTAACTCTGTTTTATTTCCCTCTTCATCAAGGATAAGATTATCAAGAATATACTCACCTTGTCCTGCTTGACTTGGAGCAATTTCTAAATAGTAATCATCGTAATCCCCTGTAGTAAAATCGAACTCCATTGTTCCAGGATGATCTGGATCTGAATGTTTGGCTGCCGACACCGTAATTAACGTATCGTTACCATCATCCGTCTTGATACTGGCATTAAATACTCCATCTTGATAGGCAAGATAGTCCATGCTTAATTGATATCTAGTATTGGCTTTTAGTCTCATTGTATGTGACATGGTTCTCATGGGATCCCCATATCTAATTTTTAATGAATATCGGCCATCGATGGTATCGTTTGTATACGGTTTATTTGTTTCAGATAAATGCGAGTTATCTGATTTTGTACTAGTAAATGGTCCAAACCCTTCTTCAACATGTTCAAAGTCTTCTAAAAATGTATGACCCTCTTGATCTGAAATTCCAACTTCTCTCACTCGAACATCATCAAAATCAACCTTCCCGTTAGCACCTGATTCCCCACCAATGAGTTCTAACAATACCGTTTCGCTTTTAGCAATAAATGTAACGCCCATTCGTTGTGCATAAGTGTTATATTTGTCTGTGTGATGAACACCATATTTTACATGACTCTTATCGATATAATTTTCGTAAACATCGTCACCATCAGTAATTCTAATTATGGCACGTTTTCCATTTTCGACTAAAGTCCAAACAGAGGCTCCATAAGACTTTCCAATGTTCAGCCCTGTAAGTTCTTGTGAGACAATCCCTTCTTCTTCACCTTCTATAATCATATGTGTATTACCAATTTGATTATTTTGGAATGTAGCCGTTCCTGAAACCTGATTCCAATTGTTAAATGTATGTGAGTCAAATCCTGCATCTTTTACAACGGAACCTTCCGTCCAATCCATGTCCTGGCTTGATTGATTACTTACGCTTACAGAACCTTTATAGAGTGTATAGCCTGTTTCTTTCTCTAAATGAATGGTTACTTTACCATCAACGACTGTAATGGTTTCAACTAATGTTCTACCTTGATCACTAAGTTTAAATAATTGAACCTGTGTTTCACCTTCCCAACCCTTTGGAAGATCCCATGTCTTTTCCGTTCCGTCATTACTCCAAGCATAAATTTTCTCTTCTTCTCCATCACTTGTCCAAGGGATAAAGATTTTATTTCCTTCTGCTACCCTTTTACCATCTTGTGATATATAATTCACTCCATTTATCATTTCTGTAACAACATTTCTGTCTTTACCAAGAATAGCTTGATTCGTTGTTTCATAATTCATAATTGGATACTGAGCAAGATATTTATTAGGCAATACTTGTGTAAAGAATTCACCAATGGATTTGTTGTAATCAATAGAATTTTGCCAACCATTAAATCCAACATTTCTAGTACTTGCATCTCTAAACAATGGTTGGTTACCAAAAATATCTTTATCATTATTGTGAATCACTCGGATTAGGTTTCCAGCATCATTAAATCTACTATCTATATGGTGTGCCCATACAGAATCTTTTGTAAATTCATCCACATATTCTGTTCCCAATGCTACACCTAATTTTTCATTAAGTGTTTCTGCCATCTTGTATGCTGGCCAGCGTGTATCGAAGAAAACATCCACATAGATCATGTCTAAAAGACCTTTCGTGGTTTTATCTAAATCCTGTAATCTTTCCACCATACCTTGTTCTTCTATAAGGAGATCATTCTCGCGAATAATCTGATATGCACTATCATACCACGACCAACCTGGTACCGATGACTTAATGTAGTCTCCGTAATGTGCTGATTCAGGGTATATTTCAGTCTGATTGATATGAACACCAATGGTTGCATTGTGATCTTTTGCACCTTCAAGTAATACTAGGAAATCATCAATTCCACCTGCTCGGTCTGAGATGTTATTAAAATCTCCTGTAGATGCATCATGTCCTTCCGATTGATATCCTTTGATAACAATATTTTGTTTAAAACCATCCGTTCCTAAATTAAACTTTTTAATATTATCCAGAATTCTTAAGAACGGATATTGTGCATTACTTCCTACGTCCATTGCAATGGAATTGTAAGATTTCATAACGGTATCACTACCTACTAATTCGCTGGCAATATCATCACGATAAGCAATTGCACCATCTATTGCATCCACCTTGTTATCTTCATTTCGATCTAGAGTAATGGCTACTTTCGTCCATGGCTCTTCAATGACTTCGTCATCTAAACCACGGTATAGATATTCATTAGACCAAATCCCTGTAGACGTATATCCATCTTGAATAAACGTTTGATATGCAATTTCATTTCTACGTTTAATGGAACCATTAGAAATAGTACCTGCAATGTTATCTGAGCTTAATACTGCAATAGACGTTTCCGAATATGCATCTGAAATTCCAACACCAGATAATGTAATGTTTTTTTGTTCTTGATAATTATGAATTGTCAATGTTGCGTGATCCTTATTACTTTCCATAGATACAAGAGAATGTTCTGGAAAATGAATCGTATAGATTCGTTGATTTGTATCATTGATATTCTTAATCCTAAAATCAAGCACATTATTTTCTACTGTCAATACCACGTCAAATGAAACATCCATTTCGTCTATCTTCATGGAGTATGTAATGCTATTTTCACTTGCCACACTGGTCACTTCTGGTGTGTACATTGTATTGTTTACTTCTACTTCATGGATCTTGTTTGCCTGTCCAGTAATGGTTTCTCCCCCCAAAGTATAGAGGTTAACCGCAGGGAAGTCTTTATCAACATTCACGGTTAATTCATTGGATTGAATATCAATGGTGTCCACACTTTCCGTAATGCATGTAGGGAATTTTGCTTCTTTCACACTTAAATATGAAACATTTGCCCCTGATCCGCCATAATAACGTAATCCAACTTGTCCTGCTTTATTACTAACTCCGCTTACTTCTCCCGTATAAATTTCAGCGTGATCAAGATAAATCGTTGCAACATTCTCAACTATACGTGCTTTTACTTTATACGGCTCCATGCGTTTTGCATAAATTCTATTTCCATCTTGTGTTAATTGTTTATTTTGTCCACTGGACGAAAATAAGTTCCATGAAGTGGAGTTTCCACCTGATCCATTCTGCCCTAAAGCCAACCAATCATCTGGACCATTATATCGTAAAACAATAGCAAAATTCCCCGAATCATTTTTGGGATCAAACATGAATTCAACTTCAGTGTTTTTATATGCTGGTGCATTTTCATCAATAACAATTAAGTTTTGACCATTGCTAATATCTAAACCCTTATCATGAGTGACCATGCCACTACCATGAACAACTTTGATTCCGTCTATATCCTCTGTAAAGTCTTTTACATACAATTCTTCATTTACTTGTGGTGTTGCTAAAACTGTAATGAGAAATTCCGCTTTAAACCCATCTTCATACTGCAAAATCACTTTCGTTTGAGAGTCTGTCTCTTTTTGAAGGGATTTAATGAATTCTTTTTTAAGTGTTAATTGTGTTGAATCCTCATTTAAACTATAGTCAGTATCAGCTACTAACTCTTTTTCCTCATGAGTTATTTTTATTAATTGATTGGTTGTCTCACTAATCCCAATATTGATATCATATAAACCTGCCTCACCACTACGAACGATCATGGAACTAGGGGATAAGGTTACCCCCGCAAACTCACCCATTACCATTCGATGAAGATCAATTTGTCCCTGGTTATCTCCTGAATCATATCCCCAAGTACGAATCCCCGCTTTACCAGATTTCGTAGTAAAAACATCAATAGGACCATGAAACACTTCATCACCATCTACCGTTAATCGATAATTATCATTGATAAATTCAATTCTAACCGTATATGTTTCCCCTTTTTGCAACGTCTTACTTCCTGCTGCTCCATATTTTCCATCTCCAGTAATATACTGCCACGCTCCACCAACATCATATCCGAAACCAGCAAAATCATTGGTATCATTGAATCTGAATAAGAAACCCATACGACCAGAAGCTTTTAACGTAAATTTATATTCTACAAATCCATTTTTCATATTTGGAGAATAAGTATCTGAATAAATTGTATTTCCATTCGCTGTAAAATTCATTGCCTGATCCACATATTCCATGGTTCCATTGCCTGATAGTTTCTTCCAACCACCTGTATGATCCTCATCTATAAACGAAACTAAGTAATGTCCTTCTTCCGTTTTCTCGTTTTCTCGGATTTTCTCATACTCAATATTGTCTACTTGAATAAAGGCATAATTATCCGTATAACCCCATGTTCTTAAACCAAAATACCCCTCATCATGATCACTGTGAATTCCATGATACAATTCCGTATCATCTACATACACTTCTATATTTTCATTAACATATGTCAATGAAAATCTAAATTTTTTATTATCAACGTTTAATGGAACTGGTAATTTTTCTTCTGTTTTCTTACCATTCTTTACTTCTGCACGAATCCAATTTCCACCGATATCATATCCGATATAATCATAATTTTGTGAATCCCTATGGCGATACACAATACCGAAACGTCCCGCTGTATTCTTAACCGTGATGTCCATGGCTAGACGAGCATTCTTATATTTAGGAGCTTTCGAATTATAATACTGCTGGTAATCAATGGAACCTGCTACCCAACCACCTGTTTCCATCTCCAATTGTTCATTTACAACTTCAAAACGGCCTGCACCAAGATCTTTTTCCCATCCAGTTAAGTCCTGATTTGAAAAATCTTCCGTATAAATATCATCTGTACTTATTGTATCCTTTGATACCGAATTCATTATCTCTGCTTCATCATCTGTTACTGTTGATGATTCAATGGTTTTCGTCTCGTCTTCTGAACTTCCCTGCTCCACTAGCTTCCCTTGTTCAATGGATTCTTCTAAAACCCCTTCATTCCCTTTTTCATTTGAATCCTTGTTTTTTCTTACTGCCTCTTTGGAATGAGCTTCCCCTATCTCTTCAACTAACGTCTCATTCACTCCACTTTTTAGAGATAGATTCCCTTGACTTTCTTCTGCATTTACAACTGTATTTGGCAATAATATTTGAACCAATAAACAGATGATAGTAAATAAAGAAAATAACCGATCATGTTTTTTTACCATATTCCCCTCCTAATACTGTGTTCATAGACATCCTTCTATTTATATTCCCATCAAGGAATGATAATTTTTCTAATTCAGTTTTGCATATGAACACATTCATTATATATAAATGTCTACTATGCCTATTGTATCTATTGAAAGGCACATACTCTACATTAAAATTGTCATGTATTTTATATTTATTGCTTTATACTTATGTTAATTTGCACAAAATTATATGTTATGTATCTTATGAGTTGTTTAACCTGACTCCTATCCTCCCAGAAGTTTTACCAAATCTTTTTTCCCCACAAAAAAATGGATATCATGACATTCATTGATAAAATTTCTTGACATTCTCCATATTATTTGATATGATAAAATCAGTAATCATTCCTGTTTTATGGAGTGTTTTATGTTGAGGAATAGGATAATATTTCTCTTATAGATTTATTATTTACTTAGGTTTCACTAGTAACTATTCATATCATACATATTATTTATAGGAGGATTTGTAAATGTCAAAATATGCTGGAACTAAAACAGAACAAAATTTAATGGAGGCTTTCTCTGGAGAATCCCAAGCAAGAAACAAATACACTTTTTATGCTGCTGCTGCAAAGAAAGCAGGTTATGAACAATTAGCCGCTTTATATCTCGAAACAGCTGATCAAGAACAGATGCATGCAAAATTATGGTTCAGAGAATTCCATGGTATTGGTAATATCGATGAAAACTTAGAAGATGCTGCTGCTGGTGAAAACTATGAGCATACAGATATGTACGTTCGTATGGCTAGAGAAGCAAGAGAAGAAGGATTCGAAGAATTAGCAATTAAATTTGAATACGTTGCTAGAGTAGAAGCTGCTCATGAAAGAAGATACCTTAAACTGTTAGAAAGCTACAAAAATGATAAGACCTTTAAAGATGATGCTCCACTTGGATGGAAATGTCGTAAATGTGGACATATTCATGAAGGTAATGAAGCACCTGAGATTTGTCCAGTATGTCTTCACCCAAGAGCTTATTTCGAACGTAAAGTAGAAAATTACTAAGAAGTAAACATTCACCTAAAGTATGGTATAAAAAACTTAAAATAAAATATAACATTTAAAATATAAAAAAGCTACCTCTTCAACGATTAACATGGATGAAGAGGTAGCTTTTTTATATTGCTCCACAGAGATTTCTGCTAAATGATCCAATGGAAATGGAGATACTCCTTTTTATCATTCTATTTTATGATCTATTTCTTCTTTTTTTAGAAGGGGATTTGAAAGTTTCGTTTTCTGTTGAAGATACTGTTTCTGGATTTCGTTACTTGTCCTTTCTACTTCTCGTTTCAATCCATCAGCAGATAACCTCATGGCTCCTAATCCCCAGATAATCATTTGCTCTAAAGCATCAGATGTAGCTACAGTGACATGATGTTTTCTACCAATTTTATTGACGGTCTTTTCGATATATTGATCGGCAGTTTCAGCCTTCTTGGTGTATACGATATAGATATTCTTATATTTTTGAATTTCACTTTTATAATGATCTACTTTATAGGCATCAAAAACCACAATCAAAGTATTCTTCTTATATCCTTGATAATTACAGAGCACCTCGCACAGCTGATCCCTTGCTCCGTCTAAGTTCTCCTTCGCTAACTCCTTTAAATCATCCCAGGCAAAAATAATATTGTAACCATCTACTAGTAAGAATTCTTCCTTTCTTATTTGAGGTTTGGAAACGTAGGGTTTTTCTGCTCTGATCATCTTTCCAGATACTTTTCTACCAATGTCTTTTCGCTTAATGGGACCATAGGTTTGGATAAAAATATCTTCTAATTCTTTATCTGTATAACTGTTTTCGTAATAAGTTTTAATGGCTTTATGAAGATCTGATTTCGCCTCTAAGGCTGGCTCATCCTTTGGCTGATGATTTTCTAGATAAGAGATACTGTCTAAATGCATATGAAGCTCCACTTTATCCCAAGGTACTGTAAACTTTGCACCATGGGAACAGAAGATCGATCCCGTTGGATTGTCCAAATCCTGCTCAGGGTCATAGGCTTTCGATGCTATAACTTCTTCAGCATGATAGCAAGGTTCATAGCCTTTTAAAGATACATAAAATCGCCCTAATCCACTGGTGTAAGACACTACTTCTCTTTGATAACCACGCATAGTTTCTACTGGTGCCGTACCTTTTATCATGGCTGTATCACCCTCCACAACAGGAGGATTGAAATTACCATGCATCTTTTGAATATCCGATAAACTTCTTCCTACTTTATCCAAAGGAACTTCTAACGTAAATTCATAGACGGGTTCTAATAAAACACTCTTCGCCTTGCGCAATCCATTTCGCACGGCACGATAAGTAGCCTGTCTAAAATCTCCACCTTCTGTATGCTTTTGATGGGCTCTACCAGCCAGCAAAGTAATCTTTAGATCCGTAATTTCCGCTCCTACTAAAACGCCCTTGTGAGGTTTTTCTTTTAAATGAGTCAATACAAGCCTTTGCCAATTTCGATCTAATACATCCTCGCTACAATCTGTCTGAAACACCAAGCCACTCCCTAAAGCTCCTGGCTCAATAAGCAAATGCACCTCTGCATAATGCTTAAGGGGTTCAAAATGTCCCACTCCAATCACAGCTTCTTTAATGGTCTCTTTATATACAATCTCTCCAGCTCCAAATTCCACTTCGGTCTGAAAGCGATCCATAATCAGGCTTTTTAATATTTCAATCTGTATCTCTCCCATAACCTGTACCTGGATTTCATTCATCTCTTTTTGCCAGACAACATGAAGCTGTGGATCTTCCTCCTCTAATTCAAGTAAATTTCTATACATGTGATGTACATCACAATGATCTGGCAATTCAAGGCTGTAGGTTAAAACAGGTTCTAATATTGGCTTATCATACCTCTCTTCTATTCCAAGCCCTTCACCTGCAAAGGTTTTTGTAAGCCCAGTTACAGCACATATAGCTCCCGCTGTTACTTCAGGAACAGATTCAAACTGTCCACCAGAATAGATACGGATTTCATTTACTTTTTCTTCCCATCTTTCTCCGTTATGATTGCTAGATAGAGGCATTTTTACTTTTAACTCCCCACCAGTTACTTTTAAATGAGTAAGACGAAGCCCGCTAGATTCCCTTGAAATCTTATATACTTTCCCACCAAACTCATCTGGATATACAGGTAAGCTTATGTATTTTTCCATTCCATCCAAAAGCTCTTCTACGCCATCTATTTTAAGTGAAGATCCAAAGTAACACGGAAAAACCACTCTTTTACCAATTAGTTTACGGATATCTTCCGTATCTATCATTCCTGTATTTAAGTACTTTTCCATGATCTTTTCATCACTCAAAGCCAACTGTTCGTAAAATTCTTTTGAATTTATCTGGCTAAAATCTATACATCCATCAGATAATTGTTTCTGTATTTCCTTTAATAATTTTACTTTTCCCTTTCCCTCTTGATCCATTTTATTCACAAAAATAAAGACAGGTACTCCATACTGTTTTAATAAACTCCATAAGGTTGTAACGTTTCCCTGAATTCCATCCATACTGTTAATCACAAGTATTGCATAATCCATAACCTGCAAAGCTCTTTCCATTTCACTGGAAAAGTCCATGTGACCTGGAGTATCTAAAAGGGTTACAGTAAGATCTCCTAATGTAAATTGGGCTTGTTTTGCAAAAATGGTGATTCCTCGTAGCTTTTCTAACTGATCCGTATCCAAAAATGCATTTTTATGGTCCACTCTTCCAATAGTTCTAATGGCTCCCCTTAGATATAATATACTTTCAGCTAATGTAGTCTTTCCAGCATCGACATGAGCTAACAGACCCACACATACATGTTTCTTTGTTGTTTTCTTCCCTGCGGCGTCCATTTTAGCCCCTCCTTTGTGTCATCCATCCTGTATTGATTATATCATAGCAACTGTGGAAAGTCGATAAATGCTACTTTGTGCCCCTAAATATATTCTTCCACTGTATCAATGGATTTCTCACTCATGAATGGTTTAAATATAGATAAATAGGCGATGAAACCAAATCAATGATTTCTCCGCCCTTCGTTTATTCCACTATAGGAAATTATTTTCTATTTGCTATTTCAATATTCACAGATTTGCCTTTGATCTTAGCATTCTCCATGCCGTAAAGTACATCTTTTGCATATTCTTTTGGTACTTCTACAAAAGAATACTTATCATAAACGTCAATTGCTCCAACTAACTTACCTTTAATACCTGTTTCTCCTGCTATTGCACCTAATATATCTCCAGGTTTTGTATTTTGCTTTCTTCCAATATTTAAGAAGAAACGAACCATACCATCTTTAGCTCCTGTTTGCTCAAATCCTCTAGATACTGGCTCTTTTTCTTCTCTTTCTTCACCAAGAGACATCTTTAAGAATGCTGCTGCCACATCCATAATGGAATAGTCTTTATCTTCTACTTGATTTTCTAGTATTTGAATCATCGCTTCTAGATTTTCATCCTGGATCTTATTATCCACTTGATCTAATACTTTTGTTAATTTCTTATTGGTAACGTCTTTCAGTCCTGGAACCTTCTTAAGCTCAATCTTAGTCTTACAGTATTTTTGAATCTCTCTTAATTTTATAATTTCTCTTCCTACTACGAAAGAAAATGCCTGACCCGTTCGTCCAGCACGTCCCGTCCTTCCGATTCTGTGTACGTAGTATTCTTCGTCTTGAGGGATATCGTAATTGAATACAGCTTCTACATCATCAACGTCAATTCCTCTGGCAGCTACGTCTGTAGCTACTAAAATAGATGTTTTACCGTGTCTAAACCCATTCATAACACGATCTCTTTGGGATTGCTTTAAGTCTCCATGAAGACCTTCTGCAAAATATCCACGTTCCTGTAAAGCTAGAACTAATTCATCTACTTTGCGCTTCGTATTACAGAATACTAAAGAAAGCTTTGGCTCATAAATATCTAATAGTCTGGATAATACTTCATCCTTATTCTTTGGCCTTACTTCAAAATAATACTGATCAATGTTTGATACGGTTAATTCTTTTTTTACTACTTTGATTACTTTTGCATTTTTTTGAAACTTCTTAGTAATATCCATAATCGGTCTTGGCATCGTTGCCGAAAACAAAATAGTCTGCCTATCTTTTGGAATATCGGTCAAAATAGTTTCAATATCTTCGCGGAATCCCATGTTTAACATTTCATCTGCTTCATCTAATATAATGGTATGAACTTGATCTAATTTTAAGGTACGCCTTCTCATATGATCCATAACACGGCCTGGTGTACCGATGACAATATTCACTCCACTTTTTAATCCTCTGATCTGTTTGGTAATATCTTGTCCTCCATAGATAGAGAGGGTTTTGATTCCGTGCATAAACTTAGCTAATTTTCGCATTTCTTCTGCTACTTGAATTGCTAACTCTCTGGTTGGGCATAAGATGATCGCCTGGAGGTTCTTATTTTTAGGATCTACCTTTTCTAAAAGAGGTATCCCAAAGGCTGCTGTCTTACCCGTTCCTGTTTGGGCTTGACCAATGACGTCTAATCCCTCCAATTGATAAGGGATGGCCTGTGCCTGTATTGGACTTGCTGTTTGGAATCCCATTTCTTCTACAGCACGCATGATTTGGCTAGATAGACCTAAGTCACTAAATTTTATATCTTCCATTATTTATATCCTTCCTAATTGCTTTCTTGCAACGTCTTTGTTCCTAATATGATTTTATCTTTTTCTTCTCTTCTTTATCTTTTCACAAAAAAAAAGCACTTATACAAAGAAAAAGTGTATAGGGCTCATTTATTGAGATCTCATTCAATTTTTGACCAATAAAAATTTACCTAATATAGATACTATCACAATTTATAAAAATTTGCAATGTTTACTTCACTTTTTATTTCTATGACTTTTTTTCACCATAAAATTTTCCTTGATTTTTCTCGTCACATGGTATAGTATTAATATATATTACATATAGTATTGATAACTACATCATAGGTTGTATATACTTAATTCGAAATGGAGGTTATATGATGAAATTTAAAGTAAAAGATCCTGGCAGTGCAATTACACATTTTATCGGAATGCTTATGGCTTGCTTTGCTGCTACACCACTTTTGATTAAAGCCCTTCGCCAGCCTGATACTGTCCACGTTGTCTCACTATCTATATTTATTGCCAGCATGATTCTTTTATATGCGGCTAGTACCACATATCATACCTTAAACTTATCGGATAAAACCAATAGAATACTACAAAAAATAGATCACATTATGATTTTCGTCTTAATCGCTGGCACTTATACACCTGTATGTCTCATTGTTTTAAAAGGCAAAACGGGAATCGCTTTATGCGCCCTTGTTTGGACCATTGCTGTGATAGGATCTTTAATTAAAGCTTTTTGGATCACCTGTCCAAAATGGTTTTCATCAGCACTATACATTGCCCTTGGCTGGGTTTGCGTACTTGCATTTACCCAACTCATTAATTCTTTATCACCTGCTGCTTTTGGATGGCTTTTAGCTGGAGGAATTATCTACACCATTGGCGGAATCATCTACGCTTTGAAATTACCTATCTTTAATTCCAAGCATAAAAACTTTGGTTCCCATGAGATCTTTCATTTATTTGTTATGGGAGGCAG
>DVLR01000027.1 GCA_018715425.1 Candidatus Merdenecus merdavium | reverse complement strand
GGGATATTTTTATATCTCCTAGGAATTTATTTATTTAATAAACGCAATCTACAATGAGATTTCCAGATTGTATATTTTTAATTTGCAAACTTAGGATAAAGGTAAGGCTTAATTTTCATTCACAGGAATACCCTCTGGGAACTTCATAGTCCTTACCTCCTGCAGATTTTTTGTTACCATTTTTAACTCATATCCAAAAGCTTCTACTATTATTACTTTATAGTCTTTACTCAATTTATCTGCTAATGGCTCAAATTCCATCTCTACAACACTAGATAAACTCTAGTGGAATTACTATTCTTACAGGTCTTATTATAGCACACCTCTTTTAAAATGTATATACGAGAAAAGAACTTTTGTTCGGTCTCTGTTCAAAAAAAGAGAGAGACCACCGCCTCTCTACTGTGAAACTCTTACATATGTTAAGTTTTTCCAACTAGCTTGATAGGAAGCCATAAGACTCGTTTCTGACCAAATCTATCTTTATAAAAAATACTCTGGTTCTTCTGAATAATAAAGGTTTGAAAAAAACTCCTTTGCTCTTTGAGATTTGGGATTTTGAAACACCTCACTTGGAGATCCATCTTCTACGATTTTACCTCCGTCTAAAAAGATCACGCGATTTGCAACATTTTTAATAAAATTCATTTCATGGGATACAATGAGCATAGTATTCCCTTCACTCGCCGCAATTTTTATGGTATCTAGAACTTCCTTCACAAGTTCTGGATCTAAGGCTGAGGTGGGTTCATCAAAGAGTAGTAGCTCAGGTTTCATGGCCAAGGCTCTTGCAATAGCAACTCTTTGCTGCTGTCCACCTGATAGCTGTTTGGGATAATGATACATCCGGTCTTCCAATCCTACCTTTTTTAAATACTCTTTTGCTAATCTTTCGGCCTCTTCCTTAGGTAGCTTCTTAACATAAATTAGACCTTCCATAATATTTTGAAGAGCTGTTTTACGTTTGAATAAATTAAATTGTTGAAACACCATGGCCGTTTTTTGTCTTATCTCTAGCAAATTTTTTCGATTCTTTTTTTCTGCCTCTACCACAGTACCTGAAATATGGATGCTTCCAGTATCTGGTTGTTCCAAAAAGTTAATACATCTTAATAATGTGGATTTTCCTGTACCAGAAGGACCAATGATTCCAACAACATCCCCTTCTTTTACTGTTAAATCAATTTGATCTAACACAAGGTTTGTTCCAAACTTCTTTGATAAGTGATTGATTTCAATCATTTTCCCTGACCTCCCATTCTTGCACCTAAAAATGAATAACGATGTCTGCTTGTTGACTCAGTATTGTTAGATTCCGATACAGTCCCTGGAATGGCCAGTTTCTTCTCTATTCGTTTCATTACCTGCTCAATGATAATGGTAATCGCCCAGTAAATAAGCGCTAATGATATATATACTTCAAAATACCGATAATCATTTCCAGCAATAATTTTACCTCTAGCAGTCATTTCTACAACTGCACAGACAAATGCAAGGGAAGTTCCTTTGATTAAACTGATCAAAGAGTTTCCTAAGGCTGGAAGAGCTATGGTAAAGGTTTCTGGAAGAGTGATTCTATAAAATACCTGCCATGGATTCATTCCAATTGAATGAGCTGCCTCTATTTCACCCTTATCTAAAGATAGGATTGCACCACGAATGTTTTCGGAATTATAGGCAGCTTCATTAAGAGAAAATGCTATAAGTACGAATATAATAGAGGGAATATTGTTAATATTATAGTTGGTTCCCTTATAGTAATTAAAATACTTTAAAGCGATGGGAATTCCATAATACGTTAAATATAATTGTACTAACATGGGTGTCCCTCTTGTAAAGGAGACAAAGACGCCTGCAATCTGAGATAAAACAGGAATTTTTTTCACCTTAATGATAGCGATAAGAAATGCAAATATCAAACCTACAATCATGGATATTACCGTAATCTCCAGAGTGACTGGTAAATATCTTAAAAGCTCGGGAATATCTGTAAATACTTTTTTCACATCAAATATATTAGGCATCTCTTTTTCTCCTTTCTGTCATGATCTTATCCTTATTTTGGTGAATAATCTTCATGAAAGTAATCTCCACTGATTTTAGCTATTGTTCCATCCTCTTTCAATTGGGTGATGGTCTCATTTATATCCTTTTCTAATTGTTCTCCCATAGATCCTTTACCTAGTATCAAGTAGCTATATGGAGTGGCAATTCGTTCTTCATCTTCAGCTGTTAATTCAATCACCTTAATCTTTAAGCCAAATTCATCAATATAGTTTTCTAACATTGCCTTATCAATAAGCTGGAAGTCATATCGCCCCTCTTCTACATGGCGAATAACCTGAACTAAATCGGTCTCACTATATGTGATATCCACTGGTTGGTCTGGATTACTTTTATTATAGTTTTCCAAAGCCGTCGCATAGTTAGTTCCTGCTGTTACTTCTGTGGTCTTTCCTGAAAGATCAGAAAAAGAATGGATATCTTCATTATCTTCTGAAACAGCAATCACATATTTATTTTGGAAAATTGGATCTGTATAGATATATTTTTCCTGTCGCTCTTTATTAAGAGCAAAGTTATTTGCACCGATTTGATAGAAATCCGAATCTAAACCTGCAAAGATGGATGTAAACTCAGTTACTTCAAAAGAAACTTCGTATTGAGGTAATCGTTCAAATATTGCTCTTACTACATCTATATCATAACCTTTGATCTCATCATTTTCATCAACGTATGAAAATGGTTTAGGCATTCCCCCTGTGGCAACTTTAATGGGTATCTTCGTTTGAGCCGTATCAGTATCTGCCACGTCAGTCTCTTTAGACTGTGTATCATATCCACTAGCAGTATCTTCATTTTTTGTTTCTATATCATTATTTGCTCCACATCCTGTTAAACCGATTATGGTCACCGCAAGAGCTGCTAATTTTATTATTTTTTTCATTACTCTACTCCTCTTTTATGCTCTATTATGGGGTGTATTCCACACACTTTCATCTGGACCTTTTGCTAGAAGTTGAAATGGATTAGACGATATATCACCTAACTGATAACCCATCTTAATGGCTTTAAAGTCCGTTGTATCATGAAAGGCTGGTATGGAATATAGATCTCTTGCATATCCCCATAAATTTGGATAATCTATAATCCGCTTTTTATTGGTTCTAAATTCACTATAGTAAGCAGCATCAAACCTAGCAAGTGTTACATACAGCCTAATATCTGAATCGGTTATTTTATCTCCAAATAAATATCTTGAATGAGATAAGCGCTCCTCTAAGATATCTAATCTTTGAAACAAAACATCATAGGCTTTTTCATATTCTTTTTGAGATCTTGC
Organism: Candidatus Merdenecus merdavium; assembly: GCA_018715425.1. Classification (GTDB taxonomy): domain Bacteria; phylum Bacillota; class Clostridia; order Lachnospirales; family Lachnospiraceae; genus Merdenecus; species Merdenecus merdavium. Next base: position 1,218 of record DVLR01000027.1, on the reverse strand, counting down.
AAAACCAGCTTTATATACGCCATTATTTACTTCATGGAAGATCACGTCATTTAACTGATCAATCTCTTCTCTTAACTCTTCTGGATAAAGATCTGGTGCCCCTTCTTTATGGTAAGGACTCCATACAGTTTCCCAGTAATTCGTTAATTTAAAATAATCATTATTTACTACTTTTCTCTCTTTCACATCTACTACTGCTGGTACTGTAGCCCTGCCTGTATAATCTGGATCTGTTTCACGGTATATTTCTGGTAAATATCTGATTCCTAAGACTGGATCTCTTCCACCTTCATCTAATGAAAACTCCCAGCCGTGTTCTGTACGGACCGGACAAGCAGTTCCAACGCTAATAACGTCTTCTAAACCTAGAAGTTGTATGGCAATCATCTGCCGATGTGCCCAAGGGCAAATAGGAGTCCAAAGTAGGCGATACCTTCCTGGCTCTACTGGTAGCTCTCCTTCTCCATTACCAAAAGGCGTTACAAAACGATTCTTCTGCCTTACAAAAGCTCCTGTATCCGATATTTCAGAAACGGATTCTGACGTTGCTATCTTTCCATTCTTTACTACTCTGTTTTCTTTTTCACTCATTTCTTAATCCTCCTATAGATCTTTATCCGTATATATAATATTAAAAATTCCTACATCTTCTACTTTATCCCAGTGGATGGTATAACCAAGCTTTTCATAAAACTGAACCACTTCATCCCTACTGGTAATGATTACCTTCTTAATTCCTAATTCTTTTAACCACTTTTCTCCTTCTTGAATCAAACATCTTCCCACGCCCTTATTCCTTTCAGATTCTAGTACGCATACTCTCTCAATTTTTGCAATACCATCTGTCTCTATGTACAACCGACAAGTAGCTATAGGCTTTTCTTCATCAAGGATCAAAATATATTTTGTGTCTTCTGTATCATGTTCATCAAATTCTTCATGAAGTGGAATTCCAAATCCATTTACCATGGCTTGAGTTCTAACTGCATAAACTCCTGCTCTTTGCCATAGTCTCGTGACTCTTATACTTTTCATTTCCCTCCTCCTGATATATCATATTAAACTTATATGTTTTATAAGTTAACGTTTTTAACAGTTTACTAGATGGGAGTATACTTTGTCAAGAGAATTCTTTATTTTTTTCTTTTTTATAAGAGATTTTTTTGTAGATAAAATGTCAAAAGGCTATCCATAATCTCTCTTCTAAGAGATTATGGA
>DVLR01000271.1 GCA_018715425.1 Candidatus Merdenecus merdavium | reverse complement strand
AGATATCTTATTCAATGAAGATCTTCCATATACCGTAGAAAAATCTACAGAGGATGAAAACACCTATATTGTAGAAGGACCAAAGATCGAAAAGATGCTTGGTTATACCAATTTGGAGTCAGAAAAGGGATTTGCTTTCTTCCAGAGATTTTTAAAAGAAAGTAATATTTTAGAAAAACTAGAAGAAGCTGGTATCCAAGAAGGAGATACTGTACGTATGTACGGTCTTGTATTTGATTATTATAAATAGAAGGAGATAGTATGACAAGTAAACAAAGGGCATATTTAAAAGGGCTAGCTATGAAGATTGACCCAATCTTTCAAATAGGAAAGTCTGGCTTAACACCTGAAAATACAAAATCTATCCAAGAAGCATTGGATAAAAGAGAGTTGATTAAAATAAGCGTGTTGCAAAACTGCTTAGATGATCCCAAACAGTTAGCAGAGGTTTTGGCAGAGCGCACCCGTTCTAATGTCGTTCAGGTCATAGGTAAAAAAATAGTTTTATATAAAGAAGGCAAGGAAGAAAAGAAAAAAATTAATCTTCCTAAATAATAAAAGATAAGGAAAGACCCTTTCTATAGATGTAATAGAAGAAGATGGAGAGTACCTTTATGTCAAAAAAGAAAAAAATTGGTATTATGGGTGGAACCTTTGATCCAATTCATATAGGCCACCTGATTTTGGCAGAAAACGCCTTGGAATCTTTTCAATTAGATAAGATATTAGTCATGCCATCTGGCAATCCACCTCATAAACCCCTTCGTAAAGGCCGTGCTTCAACGAGGCAAAGGGTTGAAATGACGAGACTTGCAATTGAAGGCCATAAAAGTTTTGAATTATCTTTGATTGAGGTTCATCGAGAAGGCTATACTTACACCCATGATACCTTAGAACAATTAAATAAAGAACATCCAGATGAGGAATATTATTTTATCATGGGAGTGGACTCTCTATTTGCTTTTGATACTTGGATGCATCCAGAAATCATCGCTAAGAACTGTAGGATCATTGTGGCAATGCGTGATGCTGTTGATGAATATACCTTAGATGAACAAATAAAGTTCCTTAAAGAGGAATATGGAGCAGTGGTTTATAAGTTAAATAACCCGAATTTAGATATTTCTTCGCATATGATTAGGCAAAAGATTAAAGATCATTTATCCATAGAGTATCTCGTTCCTGATCAAGTTATTGAATATATTGCGAAGGAGAAATTATATTTAGAAGGCTGTGATGAATCAAAATCCAAGTAAGTAAAGGTAGACTTTTAATAAGCTAGAAAAGTAAATCGTGTATTTACACGGTATGAAACTTTGAGAAAGTGTAGGAAAAAGATTAAAATGAAATTTTATGATTTTGAACAGATGAAGACTATATTAGAGCCAACACTGAATAAAGAAAGATATACTCATACCCTTGGAGTCATGTATACGAGTGCTGCTTTAGCCATGCGCTATGATGGATCTTTATTAGATGCACAGGCGGCAGGTTTACTGCATGACTGTGCTAAGTGTATACCTAATGATAAAAAAATAATATTATGCAATCATTATGGAATTCCAGTTTCATCCTATGAAAAAAAGAATCCATCTCTTTTGCATACGAAATTAGGTGCATATATGGCAGAAAAGAACTACGGAGTTGGTAGTGAGGATGTAAAAAATGCCATTCGTTATCATACTACTGGAAGGCCTAATATGTCATTATTAGAGCAAATTTTATACGTAGCAGATTATATTGAACCTTCTAGAGATCAAGCACCTAACTTAGCGCAGATGAGAAAGTTGGCTTTTGTAGATTTAGAGGAAGCACTCTTTCGTATTATGGAAGGAACTATTTCTTATTTAAAGAAAAGCGAAAAAGAAATAGAGCCGACTTCTTTTGAGGCTTTTGAATACTATAAAGAAAAGAGAAGTTTAAATAAAGAAGTATAGGAAATCATGAAGGTATAGGAAATCCCTTATTTATATGGATGAAATAGTAAAGGAGAAATAATATGAATTTATCGAAAGAAATGGCCCGTATTGCATGTGAAGCTTTAGAAGAAAAGAAGGCCGAAGACTTAAAAGTGATTAATATAGAACCTGTATCAGTTTTAGCAGATTATTTTATTATTGCTAGTGGCTTGAATAAAAATCAAGTACAGACTTTAGCAGATCATGTAGAAGAGAAAATGGCTCAGGCTGGATTTCATACAAAACAAGTGGAAGGCTACATATCAGCCAACTGGATTCTTATGGATTATGGTGATATAGTTATACATGTCTTTGATACAGAAAACCGTTTATTCTATGATTTAGAAAGAATTTGGAGAGATGGAAAAGCTGTGGAAGTCGTTGATCTTAGTAAATAAGTGTGGGCTTGCTAGAAATATGAATAAGCATCCAATAAAAGAAAAACTCATTGAGATGTAGCTAGAAATAAAAACAAGCTATGAGGCTTAAAAGTTTCATAGCTTGTTTTTTATTTCTAGATATAGCTAAGAGATTTAGTTAGGATGAGAAAAGTCTAAATACACCAAATACGATACCTAAGATTTCTATATCATGTTCTATAATAATGGGTTCCATAAAATCATTTTCTGGTTGAAGGCGGTAGTATCCATCTTCTTTATAAAAGGTTTTAACGGTTGCAGAATCCTCAACAAGTGCAACAACGATATCACCATTATCTGCTATACTTTGCTTTTTAACCAATACTTTATCGCCATTAAAAATGCCAGCATTCATCATACTATCACCTTTTACTTTTAGCATAAAAGAATCTGTATTAGGCATAAATTCTGCTGGGATAGGAAAATAGTTTTCGATATTTTCCATAGCTAACAAAGGTTGACCGGCAGCAACAGTTCCTAGGATAGGCACATTTACTACTTCTCGTCGAACTAAATTAAAGTTATCATCTAAAATTTCAATTGCTCTTGGTTTCGTGGGGTCACGCCTAATATAGCCGTTTTTTTCTAATGTTTCCAAATGGGAATGAACAGAAGAGGTTGATTTTAGATTTACGGCTTCGCAAATTTCACGAACTGCAGGTGGAAAACCTCTGTTCAAAATTTCGTTTTTTATGTACTCTAATATTTCTGTCTGTTTTTTACTTATCTTACCATATGCCATGGTGAATCCTCCAATTTCTGTAGATGTAATATAATAAACAATATAGTTGATATGCTAAATGTTCCCTTTGGATCAGTTCCTTTTTATGAATATGCATAAACTGTTGAAAACTCATGAAGAATGATTATTATAATTAGAAATAGTATATCATATTTTTACAGAAAATACAAACAGATGTTTCTCGAATATTTGTTCGAAAAAGTATTGACAAACGAATGTTCGGAAGATATAATGTTTTATAAGAACAGATGTTCATATCGTATATTTGTATTTATAGGAGGATAAACAAATGAAGAAATCAATGTCAATGGGTACATGTTTTATTATATTTTCTATTATTATGATCGTGGGTTTTGTAGGAAATGGATTTCTATCAAGTGCAAAGCCAGAATCAGGAGATCAAACTTCATATAAATATTATACCAGCATTCAAATAGCAGATGGTGATACTTTATGGGATATTGCACAAAATTACATAACAGATGAATATCCTTCTGTTGATTCCTATATTAAAGAAGTAAGACAGATTAATTCCATGTTAGATAGTACGATACAAGCTGGTGATTATATCACTGTCCCATATTATTCACTTGAATATAAAGAGTAAAAGATATGAGAATTATGATAGAAGATAGATTAAAATTCAAAAGAAGTAGAAAAATTCTAGAACTATTATATGAGCTATTGAAATATTTACAGTTTCAATAGCTCATATAATACTCCATTCTTGCTCATCTATGATGGCCAGTAATTAAATAAGGTCCTTTATCTTGTTTTTTTCTTTCTCAACCACATTCATTTTTTGTATCAATTTGTCCAGATGCATCCTTATGTTGGATAACTTACTTCGTATTTTTTGCCAAATCTTTTAGAGAACCAGAACATAAAACAAACTTTTTCAGAAAAGCAAAGTCTTCATCCTCAAGACTTAAAATCCATTTAGGTCATGTGTTTTCCATATGCACCTACGAAGCTTTAGCAGGTGGAACTGATCCATCTTGAATATCTGTTTTTTACAACGAAGCCAGTAAATTCAGGGGGCTGTTGATAAAATTGCGGAAAATCAAGAGTAACATTATGTTGACTTTTAGAGCAAAAAAGAGTATTCTTATAATAAATCCCAGTATTTTAGTGGGAATTAAAAATAAAGGAAGTGATAAGATGAGTGATATGTTATTAAATATAAAAGACGTAAGCGCTAGTGTAGAGGGTAAAGTGATCTTAAGTGATCTTGATTTAAAAGTAAAAAAAGGTGAAATTCATGTGATCATGGGACCTAATGGTGCGGGTAAATCCACTTTAGCGAACGTGGTTATGGGACATCCTAAATATAAATTAGATAAAGGTAGTATTGAATTTAATGGTGAATTCATCGAAGGATTAAAGGTTGATGAAAGAGCAAGAAAAGGTATCTTTCTATCTTTCCAAAATCCAGAAGAAGTCAATGGAGTAACAGTAGAAAATTTTCTTCGTGCAGCTGTAACAGCAAAAGATGGAAAAGCTCCTAAAATTTTAGCTTTTAATAAATCTGTAAAAAATAAAATGGAAGAACTAAAGATGGATCAAGAATTATCAAGACGTTATTTAAATGTGGGATTTTCAGGTGGTGAAAAGAAGAAAAATGAGATCCTTCAGCTTTTAACATTGCAGCCTAAATTAGCGATCTTAGATGAGACCGATTCTGGTCTAGATGTAGATGCTGTTAAAATCGTATCTGGTGGTGTGAATTTATTTGCTAAAGAGGACAATGCTGTTATTATTATTACTCAT
>DVLR01000270.1 GCA_018715425.1 Candidatus Merdenecus merdavium | reverse complement strand
TACATCTATAGTCCATCCATCGCCTAGCACATCTGCCGCCTGATTCCTTGTAAGACATCTCGTATATCCCTCTGGAACTGTTTGGCACCTTTCAAGTTCCGTTTGGTTCATATATCTTACCGACTCGTCATCGTCTTTATTCTCCCAAATAAGCGTTGTGAAACCTGTTGTCCTGTATCTATGTATCATTTTTATTTTAGTCTTCAATGGCCTACTGTCACTTACCAATAAGACTCTTGCCTTCTTCCTATTTGTGTACCCACTCGTCAATATCTCTTGTAGTTCTATTTTTTTATCCTTTGGCTGTAAAACGTTCTGTATGTTCGTCCAATACAACCTATCTCTTAATTGAGCCGAAACTAGTTTGCTATTTATCCTTATTGGCTCTACGCCCATTAGCTCAGTTATAAAGTCCTTATCCTCTTGTTTCATCCTAGCTACATTCTCCATTAAGAAGTATTCCGGATTAACTTCTCGCAAGACTCTATAACACTCAAGAAATAATCCTGACTTTTCCTTGTTAGCTAGTCCTACTCTCAATTCCTTCTTCATCGCTACTGAAAATGTTTGGCACGGACTCCCAAATATGACTAAATCTATTTTTGTAGAGAAGTAGCCTTTTTCAGTTTGCAGCAGCCCCCGATCAAATTTAATCGACTTAACATCACCGATGTGTATCGTATCTGGGTAGTTGTCCTTTGTTACCCTTATAGCTATCTCTTTAATTTCGCTCGCATAGTACCTGTTTACCTTAACCCCTGCTCTTTCCATGGCTATTCTACCACATGACATTCCGTCGCATAAGCTTAATACGTTTATTCCGTTATTCATTTTCCATTTTTAGAAAGGGATCCCTTTACACGGCCGTGACTGTCATCCTTTCTAATATTTATTTAAAATCTCTAAAATCCTATCTATGTACCACTTAGCCTTTTTGAGATCCTCAATACCATTCTTTTGTTTCCATCTCCACAAATACTTGATTGCATTACCTGTGCATACTGCTTGTATACCAACAAGCTCCTGTGTAGCCGTTTCAATAGCATCTATACACTCTACTTTTCCTGATTTATAGTAATCTGGATTAATCGCATCCTTTTTCTTTTCTGACATGCTCATTCTCCATTCGTTTAAGCTGCCTGTGCGCCTTTTCTCGCCTTATTCTAGCCACTTTATCCTCACACTCTAGTAAATATATCACTTGTGGTAAAACAACGCTTAAATCGGCTAATTCGGAAACTAGTTTTTTATATGCATTTGTGTTCTTGTTGTAATTCTTTTTTCTAAACTTGTTTATTTCCTTTGCTACTTCTGCCATTTCTTCCACTAATTTCCATTGCTGTTCTTTGTATCCGTAGTGGTCTGCTATAATTTTAAGTTTTTCTTCCATTTTTTATTCACCCTTGTCTTGTATGGTTCTGGCAGTGCCATCCAGGCGATAACCTCTATTCCTTCTTCGCGATTTTCCCAAAACCAATCGCCGCAACTTTGGATAAAGTCTACCTGCATTTCTCCGCCCTCGTAAGTAACTAACACTTCTTCGTGCACCTTTGGCATTCTTTCCTCCACTGGCACCCAGCCCGTAAGCATCTGCCCGTCTTTGATTTCTTCTGGAGTAAGCCCCGTGCTTTCATATTCTGCTAGTTTCTCCATTGCCCCGTCTAATTCTGTTACATTACTCATTTGCCATCCTCCGATCTCTTTGCTCTGCCAACCTTACAAAAGGCATTCTCACTTCATCCCATTCAATTAGTTTCTCTGGCGGAATATCGTACTGTTTTGATGGTAGACCTAGCTTACCATCACGAACCTTTCTTACCGTGGGTATTGATACTCCTGCAGTCTCTGCTATACCGATTATGGTCCATTCTTTACCGTTTTTCTTTTCCTCTAACAACTCCTTAATCATGCTTATTGTTTGATCATCAATCTTGTTGCCCATTAGACTTCACCACCTCCTTCATCTCATCCCAGATAGCAAGCATTATCCTTTCAAACATTCGTGACTGATGTTCTGCATTAAACCTATGTATTTGGTCTGAAAGCTTTTTCCAATCTTTTTCATTATCTTTCATTTCGGAAAACTGCTTGAATAACTGCCACCCATCTAGAAACATTCTCCAGTACTTACGCTTCCCCTGTTCTGTCATAATCCCTCAATCCTCACATAGATCCCTGGTATCTTAGCCCAAAATTTTTCTGTTATCTCTGAAACTACGAGCGCATCATCTTTCCAGTAGCCACAGTCTGACATGCAATCTTTGAGCAACTTCTGCAGATTGTCTGTATCTGGTCGAGTGTGCTTATACTGCCCATTACGACTTGTCTTAGTCATGGGGAATAGCCATTTCGTATACAACCTTACTGGGCCAGTGTATTTTTTATCTGGCGCATGTTGGCCAAGATGAGCCATTAGCTTAGCACGCGCTGCCTTAAGATCTGCTGGCTCATAAAATACTGGTTTGCCATTAACCACTGTGACTTGTTTTTGCTGATGCGTGGTAGTTGGCACTTTTTTCATTGGCATAAAGAATTCAGTTATCATAGTTCGCCCCCTGCCATTTCTTTGTTTCTGGGTTGTATGTAATTTCATCTGACTGTTTAAGCTGATCCCAAACAAATTCCAATATTGGAGGCTGTTTTATTAGCCACTGCACTGCTTCGCTTTTATTCACATCGTATTCTTGCCCGGGTAACTTGTGATACGATGGTGGTAGATTTTTTGCAACTTCTAATTTCTTGCTTCGTTTCTTAAATGCTTTTGCCATTTCGATTTACTCCTTTAAACTGTTAAACTTTTGTTTTTTCTTCAAAAACCCTTTTGTCAACAGGCAGGGGAAAGTAGTTGTTGTGCGTCAGCATTCGCACAACTTCTTTTCACCTGTTGACCGTCAGGGAAAGTAGTTTTCTTATATTTATATATAACACTTTTTCTTCCCTAGGGAAAAAGTCGAGTTTTATCGAGAATTTCCCTCGTAGGGAAAACAGGGAAAAAAGTCGACTCACGTCTTTTTTGACGGAAGGAAATTCTCGAAGTTTTTTTCTTTCACGTCTTTTTTGACGGAAGGAAATTCTCGAAGTTTTTTCTTTCACGTCTACTTTTTGCCCACTGTACTTTCATCAATCCAATAACCTCCATGTTCCTTTATACGGCTTCTTACAGTTTTTTCCGTTATCCCCATGAATTCGGCTAGAGCTTGAATCGTAACATTACCATCAATACCACATGCTTCATATGCCGTTTCAAGTGCTAATTTACGTTCTTTTTTTCTATCTTCAGGTGTTTTTTTCTTAGTAAAATTCTTCTGCCAGGATGGCTTATTATCGCCTGTTTGAATGTCTTTTAAACTACCAACCTTATCTAAATGATGCATTGGATAATCAAACCAAAGATTAACTGGTGCGAATTTAGGAAACTCTCTAAGGGTTCCTTCTATGCGCCATGCGGTCTTATTTTTTGCTGAAACTGATCGCTGTTCTACTAAAGTGTTTAATTCTATAAACTGAGCTTTACTTAGTTTTTTTCTGCAATAATCCAGCATTGCAATATAACTACACATAGTATCTTGTGAAATATCATCTTCCCAATCATCATAATTATGATTAAGGTATTGGGTGCAAACTTCGCATATTGCCTTATTTTCTTCCTGTCTCAATATATCGTCATTTAAGTCTAATTCTATTAAGTCCATAAGGGCATCTGGATCTCTAGCAAACACTCCTGATCCACTCGCTCTATCCATACTCCTCTTACCGCCCTGGCTCCCTTTACTGTGATGATGGCAGTAAATAACTGCACTCCCAAGTTCTGTACAAACCTTGTCAAATTGATTACAGAAATGAGCCATCTGATCAGCGCTATTTTCATCACCAGTTATAATCTTGTAAATAGGATCTATGATGATCGCCATATAGTTCTTCTTTGCAGCTCTACGGATTAGTTTTGGAGCTAGCTTGTCCATTGGTACTGACTTACCCCTAAGGTTCCAAATATCTATATTAGAAAGGTTATTAGGAGCCCAGCCCAAAGCCTGATACACGTCTTTAAATCTGTGAAGACAGCTCGCTCTATCTAGTTCTAGATTTACATACATTACCTTACCTTTTTCACAATCCCAATTTAACCACTTTCTGCCCTCAGCAATCGCACAGCATAACTCTATCAAGGCAAACGACTTGCCTGCCTTGGAAGGGCCTGCGATCAGCATCTTATGCCCTTGCCTAAGTAAGTTGTTGATCAAAGGTGGAGACAGTTCAGGGAGATTATTAAAGTAATCTTCTAGGCTCTCTGGATCTGGTAGATCATCATGAATGCTTTCAATCCATTCATTCCACTCTGCCCAGCTTTCTTTGCCAATATTGACATCTACTAAGAACTGTTTTTGACCATTCCGAATAATACCAGGCATCCTCGATAGTCTTGATGGATTACGATTTTGACTGTCTATCTTAAGCCCGTTCTTCTGACAAACATTATATAAATAATCGACCCGTTTCCTATATTCGTTATAATCAACTGCATCTATCCGAACGATAGCATGTAGACTCTTCCCTCCACTATGCACTAAGCATGCAATCGGTAATTCTAATTCTCGCAAAATAGCATTCTGTTTTTCTATTTCCATAGTATCAGACTCTACAAGTGCATATCGAAAATCTGTGACATTATCATTCTTACATCCCTTGCCATCCAAAGGATTGAATCTAATCCAAGCGCCTGCTTCTTCCTTGTAATCGCCTAAAATAGAACCTATATCATTATCGCAAGCATTTAATTGCTGGATCAATTCCCCTGCAGTCCTATCCCAGTTTCCCTTATTAGGTAGATATTTTCCGTCCTTTTCCCAACTTCCCGTCACGTATCCTACATTTTCTGTTGATTCAAATAATATTTCTAAATATTTTATTAGTTGCTCCACGGGGTTCCATGAACTTGGTTGTTTTACTTCTTGGCCCTCCACCCAGTTTTTATCTACAACAACCAATTCTTTATCTATCGAATCATTCCAATCTAATTCGTGACCTTGATCTCTTTCTGGTACCCATCCCTGATTCTTTGCCATTTGAACCACTGTACCAGCTGTAACAGGACTTCCTGCTCCGTGAAAAGACTCCCACTTTTTAAAACACTCTCCGGAGTGATATCTAGAATCATTCCGACTCCATGAATCCCAAACACTAGCGGCATATCCTTCATGTTTAAGAGCCATACCCACATTCACCCAATCTTGATAATTAAGGTTTGATGGGTCTATATGATCCAAAATTTCTAATAAGTCCGTTTGGCTGTTATCCATAATCATGCTCCTTTATATTTATTAGGTATAATCTCTCTTGGTACTCTCCAACCATTGGCTGCGATACGGTCAATTAAACCTTTCGCATGCTCAAACTTCCAAGTCCCAACATGCTGAAACCCTCGACTCTCCAAGAAACGTATTTGCTTTGGTGTAGTAAGCCCCTCTTGTCTGCGTTTATCTAATCGATCTAATATCTTTGCTGCTTTTCCTGCATTATCAATTTCATCAGGCATAATTCCAAGTTTCTCTAAAGCTTTAACTTGGTTATCAGATGGTGGAGACATTTCCCATCCAAATGCTGGTACATAACTGCTCAAATCTTCCGCCTGAATACTCATTTCAAATTGAAGTGGATCCACTAATTTACGTTTTCGGTTTTTCATTTCCTGTAGTTTCTTAGCTAATGCTTCTTCTCTCTGTACTACAGCATCCTCAGACGCCTCTTCTTCTGCCGCTTCTAAGTCAACTGGCCCCCCTGCCTCTTCTATATTCTTTGTCATAATTTTAGCTACTTCTTCATTTTCACAAATCAAATGCGCTGGATGACAAAGCTCGTGCCGATCTGTATGCCATAGGAAATCTAGTAATAATAAATCTTCCTTCCCTGAATGTAGTCGGGTACCGCGCCCAACCATTTGACTGTAGAGTGCTCTTACTTTTGTTGGTCTTAAAACTACAATGCAATCTACACTAGGGCAATCCCATCCTTCTGTTAATAACATGGAATTGCACAGCACATTATATTTATCATTTTCAAAATCTTCTAATACTTGTTCTCTATCTTGACTTGTTCCGTTTACTTCTGCCGCTTTAAATCCATAATGATTCAATATATCTCTGAATTTTTGACTAGTTTTAACTAAAGGTAAAAAAACAACGGTTTTTCTATTTATACAATGTTTCTGCATCTCTACTGCTATTTGTTCCAAATACGGATCCAGTGCTGTTCCAACTTCACTAGCTTTAAAATCGCCTGCTTGTTGACTGACACCAGATAAATCTAACTTCAGGGGTATCGTAAGGGCTTTGATAGGACTTAAATATCCTGATTTTATCGCTTTTGGCAAGCTGTATTCATAAGCCATGCTTTCAAAATAACTCCCTAAATTCCTCATGTCACCACGATCTGGTGTAGCTGTTACTCCTAATACTTTTGCCTCATCAAAATATTGCAATACATTTTGGTAGCTATCGGAAATACAATGATGTGCCTCATCTACAATGATGGTATCAAAATGATCGGTCGTAAACTGTTTTAATCGCTTTTCTCTCATTAAGGTTTGAACAGATCCTACAGCAACTCGAAACCAACTCCCTATACATGTTTGATCGGCTTTTTCAGTAGCACACATAAGCCCAGTACTCTTAGATAACTTATCAGCTGCCTGATCTAGAAGTTCAGCCCGGTGAGCAAGTATTAGCACCCGCTCACCATCTCTTACACATTGCTCAACAACTTTAGAGAATACTATCGTTTTTCCACATCCAGTTGGCAACACCAACAATGTTTTTTTTACCCCATTCTCCCATTCATGAAAAATAGAATCTTTTGCCTCTTTTTGATATGGTCTTAACTCCAATTTTAAAACCTCCCCGCCTCGAATCCCTTGTCGGCATTAGGATTCTCTTTTGGATAAAACTTCTTGATCTCGTTATACTCTCTAGTTTCTCCTGATTTATTGGTGTATTTTCTAATTCCAACTTTTGCTCTCCCAGTAGATCCAGGCACTAAAGTCCAGTTCATAGCAATTTTTTCACCTTTTTTCTTTTGTCCAATACCTGCAAAAAAAGCGGAAAGCATTCCTTCTGTAATGGTGTGTAAAAATAAGTTATGAGTAATATAGGCCAGACCACTCTCTGTTTCTACTTTTAATTTAATAATAGCCTTGTTACATGGGGGAAGTTTCTCACTCCCTCCATGTCTTGCACGTTCGAAGCTTTCAACGATAAAATCATAATCTCCTTCTGGAAGCAAGACAAAATCCCCACTGTCTTTTTCAATATTGTCCTCCCAACCTAATTCTCTTCCTAATATTTCACTCATGTTAAATCCTCCGTTTGTTATTCATATTTATTAGTTAAAAGGAATTTCATCCTCTAGTTCCTGGATCATTTTGCATACTTGTTCCCATGCACCAACAAGAACCCCATTAATAAAATCTTGATCATAATTTGTGATTGGTGTATC
>DVLR01000269.1 GCA_018715425.1 Candidatus Merdenecus merdavium | reverse complement strand
ATTGAAGATACGGATTATGCATTTAAGGGTGAAGATGGAAAAGTATATGGGATGCCTTTCGCCCTCGAGGGAATTGGAATAGCCTATAACAAGGATATCTTAGATCAGGCTGGTATAGATCCATCAACATTGACAAATATCAATGCTTACAAAGAAGCATTTGAAAAAATTGATGGGATGAAAGATGAATTAGGACTTACATCAGTATGCGCTGTAGCAGCAGAATCTGGCCAGATGTACTGGTCCACTGGAAATCATATGATGGCAGCCTATATGTCTCAAGGTAAAGATAGAACAGACAAGGAAATCATTGATAAGTTGAATGCAGGGGAAATTGATGAAGGTAGAATGGGAGAGTTTGCTGATTGGATGCAATTATTATTTGATTATTCAGATCAGAACGTATTAATTTCAGGTACATATGATGACCAGCTTGCACTTTGGGCAACAGGAAAGGCTGCATTTATTACACAGGGAAACTGGATAGATCCATCACTTCCAACATACAATGCAGAGTTTGAATGTGGGCTAGCACCCATTGCCTTTACAACAGAAGATACAGACGGCATTATTGTAGATGCACCAGCTGTTTGGGGGATCTATAACGAAAGCGATAAGATTGACGCTTGTAAGGAATTCTTAAAAGCACTGGCTGAGAGCGAAGAGGGTCAAAAAGCCTTAGTTGAAGATTGTGGAATGGTTTCCCCATATAAGTCTTGCACATTGGAGCCAAGTACACCTTTAGCAAAGAGCATGCTTCCTTACATTAAGGATGGTAAGACGTATGCCTGGGATTGGTTGACGCAACCTGAAGGAATTGCTCAGAATGCTACAGGTGCTGTATTTGAGCTATATGCAAAAGAACAATTGGATAAACAAGGATTTGTAGATACCATGGGAACAGTCATCAAGGATTATATCTCATCTAACGGAAGTAATTAATTAGTTTTACCGGCGGTTTTTCCATTTGATGTGTGCTAAAAGATTTGGAACATATCTAGGAAAAATGGCCGGTAAATTAAAAAGGGGAAGAGACATGAACATTCAATCAAAAAAAATAATATCAATCACTGCCATTGCTGTGGGTATTTTAGGTATGGTAGTAGCTCTCTATATGGATTTTTCCAAAAGCTCATCCACAATCAGGGGATCCCTTCTCATCATAGGTGCTATACTTGTACTGGTTGGTGCATACCTGCTTCCTACCAGAAAACATCGCACTATTATTAATATCCTATTTTTGTTTCCGCTCGTGTTTACTTTTGCAGTAACAGTATTAATTCCGTTTGCTCTTGGTATTTTTTATTCCATGACGGATTGGAACGGAATCAAATTTGAGAAGTTTGTGGGACTTGGTAATTACATTAGTATGTTTCAATCAAAGGACTATATGTATTCATTAGTGGTAACCTTTCTATTCACAGTAATTAATATGGTGACTGTGAATCTCATGGCCTTTGGGCTGGCACTTTTGTGTACTTCTAAAGTAAAGGGCAGAAATTTTTACCGTGCAGCCTATTTTATACCAAACTTAATTGGTGGTATTGTTCTTGGTTATGTATGGCAGTTTATTTTCAACAAAGTGATGACAACAGTGATTCAAGGAAGTGCTTCCATGCTCACAGAGCCTAATCTGGCTATTGTGGCAATTTTAATTGTCAGTACTTGGCAGTACGCAGGTTATATTATGATGATTTACGTAACGGGGCTTCAGAGTGTTCCAAGGGATATTTTAGAAGCATCTAATGTGGATGGAGCTAACCAAATAACAACCTTATTGAAAATTAAAGTTCCTATGATTGCAAATACGTTTACGGTATGTATTTTTCTAACACTTGTGAATTCCTTCAAACAGTTTGATCTAAACCTAGCCATTACCAATGGTGCTCCTAGCCGAATCATAGCTGGAAAACCAGTACAGGCTACGGAGTTCTTAGCATTAAATATCTATAATACAGCCATTAGCAAGAATCAGTATGCCCTGGGTCAGACAAAGGCAGTCGTATTCTTTATCATCCTTGCCATTGTTTCTTTGACACAGGTATCCATCAGTAAGAAGAAGGAGGTAGAAATGTAATGAAGGCACAGAAAATAAAAACTGGAATCGCAGAGGCTATTGGTGTGATTCTTACCATCATTATCCTAGCTCCTTTTCTGCTGGTTGTTGTAAACTCTGCAAAAAGCAGTGCGGACATTATTACAAATCCCATTTCATTGCCAAAGCATTGGGGGCAGATGGTTACTAATTTAAGCAATGTCATCCATAACGATAATTTTAGTTACTGGAATTCTTTTTTCAGCTCTTTGCTGATTACGGCCGTTTCTCTTTTGTTACTGACTGTATTTTCTAGTATGGCGGCGTGGGTCCTAGTAAGAAATAAGACGAAATGGTCCAACTTTATTTTTATGCTTTTTGTTTCGGCTATGGTGATTCCTTTCCAAGTGGTTATGCTGCCGTTGCTCTCCACCTTCCGTGAAGCCTCTAATTTTTTTGGGATAAAGATGTTACAAAGTTATAAGGGGATTATTTTTGCTTATTTAGGATTCGGTGGATCCATGTCCGTATTTATTTTACATGGATTTGTGAAGGGAATTCCTTATGAACTGGAGGAGGCTGCGTGGATTGATGGATGTAGCCCTGAGGGAACCTTCTTTAAAATTATTTTTCCTCTTTTGAAGCCTGTGCAGGTGACCGTTTTGATACTGAATGGTATCTGGATATGGAATGATTATTTACTTCCTTCTTTAATGTTAGGGCTAAATGGCAAGATTAAGACTCTGCCTGTTGCCGTTAGTAGCTTTGTAGGTTCTTACGTGAAACAATGGGATTTGATTTTATCGGCTGCATTGTTAGCTATGATTCCGATTATTATTCTGTTTTTATTTGCTCAAAAGCAGATTATACAGGGAATGGTAGATGGAGCTATTAAATAAAGAATCAAGATAGAAGATTTTGGTACCAGATATGTGGAGCATGTATCTGGTACTTTTTAATAAAAAAATGTTGACATTTGAATCCAAAGTGCTATACTGTTAGGGAACTAACATAAACAGGACAAGGAGGTTTTTATTTGAAACCAAAAAGAACCCTGATGTTTTCTTTTAAAGGGTTAAATAACAAGATACAACGTCTCTTGGATGCAAATCCTATCATCAGTGGAGATAGTCCAATCACAGGAATGCAATGCGGAGTTTTAAGTTATCTAAAGATACAATCGAAAGACAAAGAAGTTTTTCAAAAAGATATAGAAGATGAATTTCAAATCAGAAGATCTACAGCAACAGGTATCCTTCAACTTATGGAAAAAAACGGATTGATTCAGCGAGAGGCAGTAAACTATGATGCAAGACTAAAAAAGATCATTATTACTGAACAAGGCTGCGAAACCTACGAAAAGGTAGAGACACGCATGCAGACGATTGAAGGGAAGTTAACCCAGAATTTAACCAATGACGAGGTAGAAAATTTATTTTATCTAATGGATAAAATAGCAAAAGATATCTAGTTATTTTTTTGCCTTTAAGGTTAGGAGACTAACAGTGAGGGTGCTAACTATTAAAAACAGGAGGAAGAAGTCTTAAATAAGAATAGGACAAGGACAAAGATATGATAAAACAATTGTCGAGATGTATAAAAGAATATAAAAAAGAATCTCTATTGGCACCATTATTTATGAGCGTGGAAGTTGTTTTAGAGATTTCAATCCCCTATTTCATGTCTAAAATCATAGATCATGGTCTAAACAAGGGAAATCAAGGATATGTAGCAAGAACAGGGACACTCCTGGTCTTTGCAGCTTTATTATCATTAATATTTGGAGCTTTATCAGGTAAATTTAGTGCTAAAGCATCAACTGGATTTGCTAAAAATCTAAGGAAAGAAATGTATCATAATATTCAAAATTTTTCATTTTCAAACATTGATAAGTTTTCTACATCTAGTTTGGTAACAAGGATGACGACAGATGTTACCAATGTTCAAAATGCTTATCAGATGATCATAAGAGTTATGGTCCGTTCAGTATTAATGCAAGTATTTTGCATTGTTATGGTGCTCAGAATCAATGCTGATCTAGCATTGATTTTTGCACTTGCTATTCCCATCTTAGGTGTGGGACTATTTATTATCATCACAAAAGCTCATCCTATTTTTGAAAAAGTATTTAGAACATACGATAAATTAAATCGTGTTGTTCAAGAAAATGTAAGAGGAATCAGAGTTGTAAAATCTTACGTTCGGGAAGACCGTGAGATTGAGAAGTTTGAAACGGTTTCAAACGAGATCTACCGTAACTTTACTAGGGCTGAAAAGATTCTAGCTTTTAATAGTCCGATGATGCAGATTGTGATGTATGCTTGTTTGATTTCAATCTTCTGGGCAGGAGGCCATAAAATCGTAGCAGGTTCTCTTACAACTGGCCAGCTGATGAGCTTGATCACTTACGTAACTCAAAGCTTATTTAGCTTGATGATGCTCTCCATGGTATTTGTTATGATTATTATTTCTAAAGCTTCTATCCAACGTATTGGAGAAGTTTTAGTAGAAGAAAGTGATCTCCATAGTCCCAAGGATCCAATCATGGAGGTCAAGGATGGTTCTATTGAATTTAATCACGTTTCTTTTAGTTATACAGGTGATGAAAATAAGGAATGTCTAAAGGATATTCATTTTTCTTTGGCATCTGGAGAAACACTTGGAATCATTGGGGAAACTGGTAGTGCAAAAAGTTCATTGGTTCAATTAATTCCTAGGCTCTACGACATCACAGAAGGAAGTTTAAAAGTAGGAGGCGTAGAAACGAAAGATTATGATCTTGAAGTTTTGCGTGAACATGTAGCCATGGTTCTTCAAAAGAATGTTTTGTTTTCAGGGACGATTAAAGAGAATCTTCGTTGGGGCAATCCAAATGCAACAGATGAGGAGCTCATTCATGTTTGTAAATTAGCGCAGGCTCATGAATTTATTATGGAATTTAAGGAAGGTTATGATACCTTTATAGAACAAGGTGGCTCTAACGTATCAGGTGGTCAAAGACAAAGACTTTGTATTGCAAGAGCACTTCTAAAAAAACCTAAAATTTTAATTCTAGATGATTCCACCAGTGCTGTGGATACGAAAACAGATGCAAAATTACAAGCAGCCTTTCTTCAGGAAATACCAGATACAACCAAGATTACTATAGCACAAAGGATATCTTCTGTAGAGAATGCAGATAAGATCTTAATTCTTAATGAAGGTAGGGTTCATGCTATTGGAAGTCACGAAGAATTATTAAAAACCAATACCATTTATCAGGAATTATATTATACTCAGAAAAAAGGAGGAGACGAACATGGAACAGAACAATAAGAAACAGAATAAAACCATGGGGATGGGAAAAACCATTAGAAGACTCCTTCAATACGTTACTGGAAAATATAGAATACAATTAATTGCAGTCTTTATCTGTATTTTGGTTTCATCTCTTGCATCTGTTGTGGGATCTTTATTTACCAGAACTTTAATTGATGACTATATTACACCCATGCTAAGTCAAGAGGTAGCTAACTTTACACCATTGTTGCATATTTTGATGCTGATGGGTGTTATATACCTTTCAGGAGCGATCTCCAACTATATATATAATCGATTGATGGTTGTTATTGGACAGACAGTACAAAAGAATATTCGTGATGATATGTTTACACATATGCAACGATTACCAATCAGATACTTTGATACCCATGCTTTTGGTGATATTATGAGTCGATATACCAATGATATTGATACATTAAGACAGATGATTTCTCAAAGTATTCCTCAGATGTTCTCTTCTCTCACAACGATTATTTGCGTTGCTATTGCTATGCTCATTACCAGTATTCCATTAACCATAGTAGTTGCAGTCATCACTGGTATTATGATTTTAACTTTAAAAACCATTACTGGCCATAGCCGAAGATACTTTATTCAACAACAAATTGCATTGGGTAAGGTAAATGCTTATACTGAGGAAATGATGAATGGTCAAAAAGTGGTAAAAGTCTTTTGTTATGAAGAAGAAGCCAAAGCTAAATTCGATGATTTAAACGAAGAGTTATTTGATAAAGCAAATAAGGCTAATACCTTTGCTAATATTTTAAT
Source organism: Candidatus Merdenecus merdavium (assembly GCA_018715425.1). Lineage (GTDB taxonomy): Bacteria > Bacillota > Clostridia > Lachnospirales > Lachnospiraceae > Merdenecus > Merdenecus merdavium. The sequence goes on along the minus strand of DVLR01000269.1, from coordinate 7,996 downwards.
GCCTATCCTGGGTAACATTGGTAATCTTCAATATGCTCTTATTGCTATTGTTGGAGGCTTAATAGCGATTAATGGATATGCTGGTATGTCCGTTGGTATTATTGCATCTTTCTTACAGTTATCTAGATCTTTTAGTGGACCAATAGGACAGATTTCGCAGCAATTAAATGCAGTGATCATGGCTCTTGCTGGTGCAGAACGTATTTTCCAACTATTAGATGAGGAACCAGAAGAGGATGAAGGCTACGTCACATTAGTGAATGCCGTAGAAAAAGACGGAGAACTTGTAGAATCAGAAAAACGTACAGGATTATGGGCTTGGAAACATCCTCATGGTGATGGTACCATTACCTATGCAAAAATGACTGGAGACATCCGTTTTTTTGATGTGGACTTTGGGTATGTTCCTCATAAAACGGTTCTACATGATATTAGTCTCTATGCAAGACCTGGAGAGAAGATCGCATTTGTGGGATCTACAGGGGCTGGTAAAACCACAATCACTAATTTAATCAATCGTTTTTATGATATTACTGATGGTAAAATCCGTTACGATGGTATTAACATTAATAAGATTAAAAAGGATGATTTAAGGAGATCTTTAGGAGTTGTACTTCAAGATACCAACTTATTTACAGGGACGATTAAAGAAAATATCAGATATGGTAAGTTAGATGCAACAGATGAAGAAGTCATTACAGCAGCTAAGCTAGCCAATGCTCATCACTTTATCTCCCTTCTTCCAGATGGTTATGATACGGTTCTAGAGGATGCTGGAGATGGTCTTTCTCAAGGTCAGAAGCAGTTACTGTCAATAGCTAGAGCAGCCGTTGCAGATCCACCAGCCATGATTCTTGATGAAGCGACTTCAAGCATTGATACACGTACAGAGTTAATTGTACAAAAAGGTATGGATTCTTTAATGAAAGGACGTACAGTTTTAGTGATCGCTCATAGATTATCCACAATCCAAAATTCCGATGCCATTATGGTATTGGATCATGGTCGTATTATTGAAAGAGGTAATCATGAAGAATTAGTGAAACAAAAAGGAACCTATTATCAGCTATATACAGGTGCCTTTGAATTAGAATAAGAGATAATAAGCCCATAAGAACTGGAATGTTATAGTTCTTATGGGCTTATTACTGTATGTTGATCATGAATCAAATAACGTTTCGTTTTCATTCATGAATCTTAATATTCTTCTTCTTTCATATCATTTAGAAGAGCTTGAATTTTAGGTCCACATCTTCTTCCTTTACAAGGGCCGTTTCCAGTATTGGTTTTCTTCCATACTTTATCTACTGTATCACAACCATCAGCAATTGCTTTTTTCATTGTAGATCTTGGCACTGCTTTGCAGATGCAGACTTTTGTTAATTTATCTATAATTTCTTCATGTTCCATTGATCAGTACTCCTTGTTAAATTGTATTTATATATATACATAATTATATCATACCTTACCTACGAAGATCAATTAAAAAACTAAAAAGATCTTATATTTTAGTTTTGCTTCTATTTATTTATAAAAGAAGTTCTTCAGATTAACACATTTTATGAGAAACGCATATATTAAAGTAACCTATAAAAAAGGTGAATTGTTAAAAGGAGCTGAACTTATGTTTAATAATAAATGTTATGACAATGGAGGCAATGAAAGCGAAAGACATGAATGCAAACCTTGGAATGTTTGTGAAGAAGATAATAGATGGAATAATGGATGTGAGCAAGAAAGTTGTATAGAAAACTTTGATTGCAAGTATAGAGTTACGCAAGTGTCTCGCGAGATCACTCGTGAACTTCGTGCAGGTATTTGTGAAATCAGAGAAGGTATTGAAGTAGCAATGGAAGCTTTAAAATGCGCTCAAAGAGGTAATGCATGTCAAGCAGTAAAATTACTTCGAGATGCCATCTGTCTATTAGAAAGAGGAATTGAAATTTTATGCTGCGTACTTCGTAAATTAGATTTTGATAACTGTAAGGTAGAAAGACTCATCGAAGAGGCTATTTGTGATATTAGGGAATCTTTGAAACACTTCTGCTTAGCATCTGAATATCTGCTTGATGGAAATTGCTGCGCAGCTGCAAAAGAAATTCAAAAAGGTATACGTGATGCAGAAGATGGTTTGAGAGATCTTTGTGCAGCATTAGAAGACTATTTATAGGATACAGATCGTTCATTCATAAGAATGGGATAATAAGTGATATGAATAAAAATACAATCCTAGCTTAATGGTAAAGAAAATGATCCTGAATCCAAAAGTAACATTCCTAAATAACCGTTGATGTGCACCTAGGAGCCAGATCAAACAAAGCATCCCTTGGCTCCTAACTTCTCCATAAATAAGAGTATAATATCCCCATAAAAGTGAGCATAGCTTTTATGGGGATATTCCTAGTTTAAAGGATTTGACAAATAGGGCTTTTATTGTACATAATAAGGATAAGGATATGGGGACTTGTGTATCCTCCTATGGAAAAATAAAAGAACTTTTCCTATGACAGTATAATACACAGAAAAAACACATTTTTATCATACAATCAACATAATTTCTCCATAAAAGGAACATAATTTATGGCTATAATGTTAAATATAAAGAAACAGGAAATCAAGAATAATATAAAAGGTTAAGATAAAGGAGGAAGTTTTTATGGATAACAATATGAATTATGGATATTACAATACAGATCAGCAAAGCAATGGTTACAACAATTATCAAGGGGATTTTGGTATGTCAGGAAACTCACCACAAAAAAATCCTAAAAAGACAAATGGAATGGCTAAAAAAGTGACAGCCCTAGTTATGTCAGGAGTTTTATTTGGTGGTATTGCAGGTGGTACTTTTTTAGGTGTCAATGCTTTGGGCGGTAAATATGCCAATAATCAAATAAGTACCAATCAATTGCAAAGTGCAGGTGATAGCAGTACTAAAACAGTATCCAATGTAAATACAGGTTCAGGCGCACAAGGGCAATCTTTGTCAGGGGTTTCTGAGGTGGCGGAAAATGTAATGCCATCTATCGTCGCAATTACAAATACAAGTGTTCGAGATGTACAAAGTATTTTTGGTACGATGCAACAAGAAATACCTAGTAGTGGATCTGGAATCATCGTTGGTCAAAACGATACGGAATTGTTAATTGCTACTAATAATCATGTTATTGATGCAGCAGATGAGATTACAGTAAAATTTGTGGATGATGAAATCATTCAAGCACAGTTAAAGGGTACGGATCCATCTAATGATTTGGCGGTTATTGCTGTTAAATTAACAGATATTCCAGATGAGACCATGAGCGCTATCAAGGTTGCAGAACTTGGAGATTCTGATGCTATTAGCGTTGGTGAGCAAGTAGTAGCAATTGGTAATGCATTAGGATATGGTCAATCTGTTACAACTGGAATTGTGAGTGCATTAGATAGAGAAGTCCAAGTTGAAAATATGGTAAGTAAGCTGATTCAAACGGATGCAGCAATTAACCCAGGTAATAGTGGTGGCGCATTACTTAATATGAATGGGCAGGTCATTGGTATTAACTCTGTGAAATTTGCATCTAGTGAGGTAGAGGGTATGGGATATGCAATTCCAGTTTCTACAGCAAAACCAATCATTGAAGAATTAATGAATCAAACAACTAGAGAAAAGGCATCCGATGAAGAAAGAGGTTACTTAGGAGTTGCAAATCCTACCGACGTTACATCTGAGATATCTGAACGTTATGGAATGCCAGTAGGTGTTTACGTTAGTGATGTAACAGAAGTGTCAGCAGCAGCTGATGCAGGCATTAAAAAAGGTGATATTATTACGAAGTTGGACGGTATTGCTATTACATCTGCCACAGAATTAATCAATAAATTACAGTATTATAAAGCTGGTGAGACGGTATCTATTGAAGTTGCAGTAAAAACAGCAGATGGTTATGATGAACAAACCTTTGAAGTAACATTACAGGGAAAAGCAGAAACAGATACTAATACACAACAAGAATCAACGGAAGACAATCCAATGATGGAAAATAGTCTTCGTTAATCATAAGGTAACCTTCCAGAATTAAGCCAGAAAATCAAAGATTTTCTCCCCAAGTATTGATACAGGAAAGCTCCAAAGTACTTAAACTGTACTTTGGAGCTTTTGGCGTGAACGAAATTGTTAGGCCAGAATGTGTTTTTTGTAACAAATAATATATACAATTGTAAGAACTGGTTTGATGACAAATTTTGCAATGTCTTGTATAATTATTTTATAACATTTATCGACAAATATAGAAGACTGGAGGGAGTAAAATAGAACATGGGGAGCTTGATGAAGGAGTTTAAATTTAAAAAAAGTAGTAGGGTGCTCACATTTTTAATGGGATTTGTTATTGCAGCTTTAGGGGTAGGGCTGAATAAATTACCAAACTCATGGTATGGAAACATTGTGGAATTCTTAGATCAGGATAGGTCTAAATTTGATGTGCTGATTCAATATTGGTATGGTCTTGTCTGTTTAGGGATCTTCATTTGCCTTATGTCGGCAATGATTGTATTTTACACAAAAATTTTAGTATATGACGATTATTTTGTTTTATATGGAAACAGAAGCAAAAGGAAGATTTTATTTACCGATATCAGAAAAATCGAAGACTATACCTCAGGGCAAAAGAAGGGAATTAAAATCTATTTCAAGGATGGGCAGCGAAGTATATACATTGATAAAAACAATACAAAAGATTATAGTGGTTTATTTCATTTACTCAAAGAGCGTCATAAAATAAGCGTCTTAGGAGATGATTTTCCAGATAACATAAAAGAGTTAGAGTTTGATGTGACCAAAGATTTAAAAGTAAGTCATGGAACATTAGTTTATAAAGAAAAAGAAATAGAATTTTCTCATATCGCTAATTTCAGTGTTGTAATGCAGGAACGTACTTACAATTTTGGAATCATCATCAACTTTACAAGAAAAAAGGAAAAGGACCTGATTATAAAAGCTACAGAAATGGATCATGATGATGCATTTTATACAGTACTTAGTACCTACTGTAAGGAAATATAAGACTCCTTTTATCTAGGATTGTTGTACTTCATTCAACCAGAATAATACATACTTCCTTCTGCGATTGCATACAATGTAAAAACATTGAAATTGCAGGGGGATTTCCTTGAAAGGCTACATAGAAGAAAGAGCAGTGGAGATTGCAAATTATATCATTCATAACAATGCAACGGTACGCCAAACGGCCAAGGAGTTTGGGATATCAAAATCAACAGTGCATAAAGATGTTACAGAAAGACTAGTGCAGATTAATCCCAACTTAGCTATAGAGGCAAGGAAAGTATTGGATGTAAACAAGTCAGAGCGCCATATACGTGGAGGTTTAGCTACACGAGAAAAATATCTACACGCAGGATCAAAGAAGAAATAAAAGTAAGAAAAAGGTAAGTCCAGGGTGGCTTATCTTTTTTAAAAGAATAGAACTTGACTTTCATAAAAGATTGCAGTAGACTTAAGACGTAACAAAGGGGAGCTGGATGAAGTCTGGCTGAGAATAAAACCGTAATTGTTTTTAACCCTTAACCTGATCTGGGTAATGCCAGCGTAGGGAAATAAAGTAACTTATTTATTAGCAGTGCACAATAAGTCTATGATCCCCTGTCAGGAATTTTGTCAGGGGATTTTTTTGTATCATAGGACGATCTGATTACTGCTCTATTTCCTAAATATGCACATTACTATCATAAAACAAGTACAAGGAGGAAGAAAGAATGAATGCAAGCGTAGCAATTCAAAGTTTACCCGTAGCGCAAAACGATGAGGAGTTAATCCGCATTGTAGATGAAGTCATTGATTACATTAAAAGTACAGGTCTTAATTATTATGTAGGACCATTTGAAACAACCATTGAAGGTGATTATGATGAATTAATGGATATTGTAAAGGAATGCCAGCATATTGCCATTGGCGCAGGTGCACCTTCTGTAGCTGCTTACGTTAAAATCACGTATAAACCAGAAGGAGATGTGCTTACTATTGAAAAAAAAGTTACAAAACATCACCAATAAAGTTTGGACTGTAGCAACTTTAGTAGTGATATTAGTTATTTGGCAAGTTGCAACAGGAACAGGAATCATTTCTAAGTTCCTGTTGCCATCGCCTTTCGATGTCATATTAGCATTGATAAAGGACTTTCCACTGCTCATGGTAAATGCCAGAGTCACGTTATTAGAGGCCTTTTTGGGTTTACTTCTAGGTGTAGCCATTGGATTTATTATGGCAGTTCTCATGGATCGCTTTGATAAATTGTATCAGAGCTTTTATCCATTAATTGTGCTAACACAGACGATCCCAACAGTAGCAATAGCCCCATTATTAGTTTTATGGTTCGGATATGAAATGACACCTAAAATTATATTGATTGTAATTGTAACCTTTTTTCCAATTACTGTAGGGTTATTAGATGGGTTTAAAGCCATTGATCAAGATGCTGTTCATTTACTTCGCTCTATGGGAGCAAGTAAAGGGCAGATTTTTCGATATATTAAGTTTCCAAGTTCTCTTGGCCAGTTTTTTGCTGGCTTAAAGATCTCTGCATCCTATGCAGTGGTAGGTGCCGTTATCTCTGAATGGTTAGGTGGATTCCATGGTCTAGGTGTTTATATGACCAGGGTTCGCAAAGCATATTCCTTTGATAAAATGTTTGCCGTTATTTTTTTAATATCAATGATTAGTTTATTGCTTACCTGGGCAATTGGTTTTTTAAAAAAGAAGTGTATGCCTTGGGAGAATCGACCATAAGGAAGAGTTTTAATAGTACAAAGATAAAAATAAGATAATCATAAAAATAAGATGAAGAGAGGATACAAAAACATGAAGAGAAAATTACTTGCTTTTATTCTTTCTATGACTATGGTGTTAAGTTTAGCAGGATGTAGTGATCCGCAGACCAATGAAACAGATAAAAACACCGAAAAGGAGTCATCAAACAGCCAATCAGCTGGAGAAGAAGAGTCTGGAGATACAAAAGCTAGTGGTATAGAAACACAGTCAAACAATAGTGAATCTAAAGATGTAAGCTCGAATCAAAAGGATCTAGAAAAAGTTACTTTCGTATTAGACTGGACTCCTAATACGAATCATACTGGTCTATATGTTGCACAGGAGAAGGGATATTTTGCAGAAAACGGATTAGAAGTTGAAATAGTACAGCCACCAGAAGATGGTGCAGATTTATTAGTTGCTTCAGGAAAGGCTCAGTTTGGTGTATCCTTTCAGGATAGTATGGCACCTGCAATTGTAGGGGATCATGCTCTTCCAATATCGGCTATTGCAGCCTTAATTCAGCATAATACATCAGGAATCGTTTCCAGAGCAGGAGAAGGTGTGGATAAACCTAAGGGATTAGAAGGAAAGAAGTATGCAACCTGGGATGCTCCCATCGAAAAAGCTATGATTAAAAATGTAGTGGAAGGTGATGGTGGAGATTTTGGACAGGTAGAGCTCATTCCAAGTACAGTAACAGACGAAGTATCGGCTCTTCGCTCGAAATCCGTAGATGCTATTTGGATCTACTACGCTTGGGGAGGAATCGCTATGGAAAATGCGGATTTAGAGACCGATTACTTTGCATTTTCAGATTTAAATCCAGTGTTTGATTATTATACTCCAGTTTTAATTGGAAATAATGATTACATGAAAGAAAACACGGAAGTAACAAAAGGATTTTTGGAAGCTTTAAAAAAGGGTTATGAAGATGCTATAAAAGATCCCCAGGAAGCAGCGGAGATTTTATGTCAATCATCTCCAGAATTAGATCCAGATCTTGTTCTGGCAAGTCAGCAATACCTAGCCAATCAGTATAAAGCAGAAGTAGACCAATGGGGGTATATTGATCCTGTTAGATGGAATGAATTTTATAATTGGTTAAATGAAAATGATTTATCTGAAGAAACAATACCAGAAAATACAGGATTCACCAATGAATATTTACCACAGTAAGGAAGAAAATTA
>DVLR01000268.1 GCA_018715425.1 Candidatus Merdenecus merdavium | reverse complement strand
GATCACATAGTCATTTTAAGAGTGAATACGGTTGCTATTTAATTATAAAATTTTTACTTAATGGAATTTACCCGAACAATGTTTACTTACAAGAGTCGTCGGAAAGGCTAAAAGATAATACAGAGCGAAAGCAAAAATACATAAATGTGAACAAGGGAAAAAGATAGGGGGTGGTGTGCTTGTCAGGGAAAATGACAATTAAACAAAAGAAATTTGCTGATGAGTATATTATCTCAGGTAATGCTACCAAGGCAGCGATAGAAGCAGGATATAGTAAAAAGTACGCAAATACAAATGCTAGTAAATTACTACAAAACACTACAATAAAAGAATATGTTAACAAAAGATTAAAAGAACTTGAAGATAAAGCGATTGCTAAGCAGGACGAGGTGTTAAAATACTTGACCTCTGTTATGCGAGGAGAGCAGCAAGAGCAAACCTTGAGAGGTCAGGGTGATGGATTCCAGGTTATAGATGAGATTGATGTTTCCGCAAAAGATAGAATAAAGGCAGCGGAGTTGATCGGTAAAAGATATGGGATTTGGACTGATAAAGTAGAGCTGCAATCTGAAAATGTGGTGATTATCGATGACATCGATTAAGCTATCTAATGTTATTTTGCCCGCTTTTAAGGAATGTCACAAAGTTATAAAAGCTGGAAGATATTTAAAGCATGTATTTAAAGGTGGAAGAGGAAGTGGGAAATCTAGCCATATAGCTATAGAAATGGTACTAGATATAATAAAGTATCCTATAACAGGTTTATGTGTTCGAAGAGTAGGAAATACGCTACAAGAGAGTTGCTATGAGCAGATAAAAGAAGCAATATCTATACTTGGATTAGATAATAAATTCAAGTTAAATCTAAATCCTTTAAGGATCACTTATCTTCCTCGAGGAAATACAATTATATTCCGTGGGGCTGATGATCCTGCAAAGATTAAATCAATTAAAGTTAGTAAATTCCCGATTGCTAGAATGTGGATTGAAGAATTAGCTGAGTTTAAAGTTGAAGAAGATGTTGATATTATAGAGAAATCTATCTTAAGAGCTAAATTGTCAAAAGGAATAAAATACAAGTTTTATTATTCGTACAATCCTCCTAAGAGAAAGCAAAGTTGGGTTAACAAAAAATATGAAACACAGTTCCTGCCTAATAACATATATGTACATCATTCAACTTACTTAGATAATACTTATATCTCCGAAGAATTTATCGAAGAAGCTAAAGAAGTAAAAACTAAAAATATAAATAAGTATGATTGGGAATATATGGGAAAACCAATCGGAGCAGGTGTTGTTCCGTTTGGTAATTTAGTATTTAGAAAGATAACAGATGAAGAAATCCATTACATGGATAATATTAGGCAAGGAATAGACTGGGGATATGCAACAGATCCTTTCCACTTCGGAAGATGGCACTATGATAAAACTAGAAGAACTATTTATGCTATCGCAGAAATACAACAAGTAAAACTAAGTAATAGAGAAGCAAGCGAAAAGATAATTTATCAAGGGTTTAACGATCTAGAAATGATTTGTGATAGTGCAGAGCCTAAATCTATTGCAGAGTTGCAGACATACGGATTAAAAGCGTATGGAGCAAAAAAAGGACCTGGCAGTATAGAGCATGGCGAAAAGTGGTTAGATGATTTAGATGCCATTGTGATTGACCCGGAAAGAACTCCAAAGACTGCAGCTGAATTCGAAAACATAGATTATCAAATAAACCGTGATGGTAATGTAGTTCCTCGGTTAGAAGACAAAGACAATCACAGCATAGACTGCTGCAGATATGCTTTTGATAACGACATGACACAGAATAAAACAGTAGTAAGAAAATTTAAGGGAGGTGTATAACTTGAATTTAATAGAAATAAGAGAGTTTTACAGTAATGATAGAGAAGAATTCACTATTAAAGATGATCAAGAAATTTCAATGCAACTGCTAAAAGAATATATAAATCAGCACAGAATAAAGTGTAAAAGGTATTTAAGGTTAAAAAATACTTATGAAGGATTTCATTCTATTTTAGAACAAGAAGAAAAAGAACAATATAAACCGGATAATCGCTTAGTGATGAACTACGCAAAATACATCGTTGATACACTCAACGGCTTTTTTATGGGTATTCCCGTTAATTACAATCATGATAACGAGCAAATGAATGAACGACTTAAAACAATCAATAGTTATAATGATGTTGATGACCTAAACAGCGAGATTTCAAAGTTAGTCGATATTTATGGTGAAGCCCATGAAATGCATTATGTAGATGAGTTTGCTCAACCGTGCTTTATAGAATTGTCTCCCGTGAGTGGTTTTATAATTTTTGATAATTCAATTAGAAGAAAGTATAGATACTATGTAAATTATGATATTGTCGATTCTAAAATAAAAGGATCTTATTCAGATTCTTCCAAGATTTTTTACTTTGAAGAAAACGAGGATAAGGAATTATATATTACAGAAGAAAGAGAGCACTATTATAATGGTGTGCCCGTAGTACAATACAAGTCAAACTCGGAATTAATGGGGGCATTTGAGCCAGTTATTACTCTAATTGATGGAATCAATAAGGCTATCTCTGAAAAGGCAAATGACGTCGATTATTTCAGTGATGCATATCTCAAAATCTTAGGTGCAATGCTGGAAGAGGAAGATTTAAGAACACTTAGAGATTCACGGATTATAAATCTTTCTAGATTAGGTAGTGATAAGAATGATATTGTAGTTGATTTTCTAGAAAAGCCATCTGTTGACACTACACAAGAAAATTTATTAGAACGGTTAATTAGTGCAGTTTTCATGATTTCTCAAACAGTTAATTTAGCTGATGATACTTTTACTAACACGAGTGGTGTATCACTAGAATATAAAATGCAGCCGATGAGTAATCTGTTAAACAATAAAGAGCGTAAATTTACATCTAGCTTTAATAGGCGATATAAGCTTATTTGTTCACTTCCTAATATCAAGATGAATAAAGATGAATGGCTTAAGATAAAGTACAAGTTTACTAGAAATAAGCCACAGAATGTAAAAGAAGAAACAGATATTGCTAGGAATTTAAAAGGAATTATATCTGATGAATCGATTATTGAAACATTATCCATAGTGGAAAATGCCAAAAAGGAATACGATAAATTAAAGCTACAAGAGTATGACGGTATAGAAGATGTTAGACAGCTCCAAGGAAGAGTGACAGAAGATGAAGCTATCTGAAAGTTACATCAAAGGGACATTTAAAGAGCTTGATAAGATAGAAAAGGCTTATAGCAAGAAGTTAAGCCAATTAGTAATAGATCTAACACAAGAGTATAACTATATGCTGTCTGAAATCTATATGTTATACGGCGATGATGTTAATCTTACAGACTTATCGCAAAGTTTAACTTACAGAGAAAAGCAAAGGTTATGGGAAGAATATAAGCGATTCATAGAAGAATATGGAGAATATAGCAGTGAATACACAGTAACGAAGGTAGCTTTATTTGCGATGTTAGCAATAGACAGCTACTTTTTTCGTGCAAAAATGGCGGCGGCTCCTTTTATGAGACAAGCTGAAAGAGATGCTAAAAATATGTATGAAGAAGTTCTGAAAGGTAGGAGCAAAAAAGAGAAAGAAACCATTATAAACAATACAGATATTCCTTACAAAGAATCGATTAGAATCATCACTATGAAAATCACTCATCAGACAGAAACGGTTATAAAGAATGCTTTAACAAGGCAAGAAAACAAAACAGCTGTAAGATCTCTTACTGGCAAGAAGTTAAAGCAAATAAAGAATCAATTAGAAAGCAGTATGTTTACTAATAATACTTTAATGCTGAATGAATCTAATCAGATAGACGGCAGAGAAAACGGATATCAAGGTTACAGAATCGGGAACATTAACCCGATCACTGATATATGCCAAAACATGATAGGTCAATATTTTTTATACGACAAAAGGATAGTAGGTCTTACAGCTCCGCCATTTCATTATAGGTGTAAAAGCTATGAGATTCCTGCGACAAACGAAGAACTAAGAAATGCGGGAGTATTAAAATAAGTGATAAATATATTAGGGATAAATTACAAAGTTGAAAAAGTAGAGGGATCTACCAAGTGTTTAAAGACAATGAGGTTATAAAGTCGTAAAGATACGTCTTTTTTATATGTCCAAGCCTTTACGACACTAAAAGATATGGGGAAGACAAGCATTAAGTCTATAAATTATGGGGGGTAATTAGATGATTAAAAACAAAAGAATTCCACTTGAATTACAGTTGTTTGCTGACAATGGAGAAGATAATGAAAAGCAAGAAGATGTAAATCAAGAAGAAAACCAAACAGAGGAACAAGAAGAAAAGAAATATACTGATTCAGAAGTCAATAAAATGATTGATGAAAAGTACAAGAAGTTAAAAGAAAAGGCTGAAAGAGAATTAGCTGAGGAACGAAAGAAACTTGAAGAAGAACAAAAAGAATCAGCAAAGCTTGCAAAGATGAATCAAAAAGAGAAAGATGATTACGAAAAGCAGAAACTTCAAGAAGAAAATGAAAGACTGAAAGCTGAAATAAACAAGTCGGAAATGAAGTCTGTTGCAAGGGATATTCTTGCAGAGAGTAATATTAATATTTCAGACAATCTTATTAATACTTTAATTACAGCCGAAGCAGAAAGTACTCAAACTAATGTAAATGAGTTTAAAGAAGTATTTATGGAAGCTGTAGAAGAAGAGGTAAATAAGAGAATGAAAGGATCTACACCTAAGACTGCAGGAGGATCTAAAACATTAACTAAAGATGAAATTATGCAAGTTAAAGATGTAAACGAAAGAATCAAGCTGATTCAAGAAAATCAACATTTATTTTAAGGAGATACAAATATGCCAGCAGAAACAAATTTAACAAGAATTACTAATGCAACAGCGTTATCACTAGATTTAGTAAACAAATTCAACAACAGAATGAAATCCCTTTATGAGCTTTTAGGAATTAATAGAGTTTTAAAAGTTCAAAACGGATCTTCTATTACAGTATATAAAGCAGCGACTGTAACGCTTGATAATACAGAAGTGGCGCCTGGTGATATTATTCCGCTTTCTAAAGTAGAATTACAAGCTGCAGAAGTTATTCCAATGGTATGGGATAAGAAAAGAAAAGCTGTTCCTGCAGAGGATATTCAAAAATACGGATTTAACACTGCAATTGAGATGACTGATGATGCTTTAATTAGAGAATTGCAAAAGAAAATCAGAACAGATTTAATTGCTAATCTAGCAACAGGAACAGGAACAGCTACAGGTGCAAACTTACAAGAAGTTTTCGCTCAAAACTGGGGTAAAGTTACATCAACGTTCAGCGAAGATGATGTACAAGTAATTTCATTTATTAACAACATGGATGCAGCAGATTATTTAGGAAATGCAGAAATTACAACTCAAACGCTATTTGGAATGCAATATTTAGAAGGATTTATGAATAACAAATTAGTTTTCATGCATCCATCTATACCAGAAGGTACAGTATATTCTACTGCTGATCAAAACTTAATCGCAGCATTCGTAGATATGACTAATGCAAATCTTGACGAGTTCGATTTTGTAAATGATTCAACTGGAGCGATCGGAGTTACACACGATATTAACAAACAAAGGTTGACTGCTGAAACTATAACAGCATCTGCAGTTAAGTTATATGCAGAAGTACTTGATGGAGTTGTTATTGGATCTATTACACCAGAAGTAGCAGGTGCATAGGAGGGATTAAATGTTAATTAAACTTAAAACTAATATATTTAATGTAGAGGATCCTAGGAAAAAAGTGTTTAGAACATCTGATACACCAGTTCTTGAAGTAAAAGACGAGGAAAGGGCTAGAAGTATTATTGAAAAAGGTCTAGCTGATGAGTATCCAGTGCCTGTATTTGATTATCCACCAAACAGAGAGCCTGAGCCTGTAATGGAACCTGATGTGGTAGAAGAACAGCCAGTAGCCGATTCAGAGCCTGATAAAGTAGAAGAAACTACTACAACGGAAGGTCCGACGGTAGAAGACAATGCAAATGCTGAAAAGTTGGAAGAAGAACCTGCAGCAGATATTCCATCTTATGACGATATTACAATCGATGAGATCAAGGCATTGTTAGGTGAAAAGGGAATCGACTATACTGGATTAACTAAAAAGGCTGATTTATACGCAAAATTAAAGTAGGTGCATTATGGGTGCATTAGAAAGAATTATCTTAAGAAAGCCTAAGGCTAACGCAGAGATATTAAATGAATTAATAAATACTACAGAGGACAGAATCAAGCTTCGTTACGGAATTGTAGTTCCAATCGGCGAAGTTTTTCCGTTTGAGCTTGAATCGATCGTAGTGGAAGTTGTTACTGCTATGTATAACGAATACGAACTTAATCACGAAGGTGTAAAGTCCGAGACTGTAGATGGATTCAAAATAGAATTTAATTCAGATCTTTTAAACAAGTATGACGGAGATATAAAAGGTTATCTGCATTCAAAACAGATCCAGACAGAAAATATAGTGAGGTTCTTATAATGAGCAGATTAACAGACAATTACTTTTATCAAAGCAGAGAAGTAAGCAGAGATCGGTTAGGAAATCCTATTTATCAAGAGGTTCAGATTGGACTTTCAAGAGGTAAAATAAGCCGATTCAGCCTTAAAGAAAAAGAATTGTTTAAGCGAGTTGTTACGGTTCAAGATGAAAAATTACTCACTCAAGAGAAATTTGAAATTGTAAAAGAGTCTGATTATGTAGAAGTAGACGGATTAAGATACAAAATTAAAGAAGTATTAACCTATAGTGATCGTTGGGTAACTTGCTTGGTAAATCGCTATGAGAGTTAAAGGTGCAGATAAATTCGCTAAAGATATGACTAAAATGGCCAGGAAAGAAGTTGTTAAAAAAGTTGTAGAGCTAGGAACTAGAAGCATGTACAATTACGCAGCTGGAATAACTCCCGTGGATACTGGACTATCTATGAATACAAGAGGTTATACAGACAGTGGAACAAAAGGAGAATTTGGCTATACGACGGACTATATTATCTTTCCCGAGAACGGTACGAGATATCAAAGGGCACAGTATTTTTTAAGGCGAAACTATGAAAGACAAGGTCCTAAATCTAAAAAAGATGCAATAAACGAGGTGAGAAAGCTTAGATGATAAAAAAACTTAGTACAATAGATGTTTTATTCGGAGTAATCTCCCTTGTGGAAAGGAACACGGGTCTTAGGTGTTATGATGATTTGCCACCTAAAGGCATTGATGTTCCTTTTTATGTTGTAGATATTGTTCAGCAGGAACCTAATCCTAATAAATTAGAGTTTAGAGAAAAATATACCTTAGCGATTCATTCTTTCGCAGAGGGCGGTTCATCAGTTCCTGTTTTAGAGATGGTGCAAGAATTAGAAGAAGCTATGACAGAGCGGATAGAACTTCCTCAAGGTTACTATTTAAGAGATCAAGTAAGTACAGGTTTACAGCCGATCATGAGCGATGAAACAGGCTGTAAACATGCAGTAAATGTATATGACTTTATTATCTGTTACGGATATAAAGTGAAAGTATAAAGGAGATAATAATAAATGGCGAATTTTGAAAATAATCTATATTGTGATATAGATTCAGCTTTACAAGAATTTGTAAGCGGTAAGGATTTAATTGCAGCGATATTCGATGAAACTGGAACGAATTTAATTGCAATCAGTGGACAACAAACATTAGTAATCAACAGAGAAGCAGAAGCGGTTGAAATTAATACAAAAGATTCAGGTGGCTGGAAAGATGCAGTACAAGGACTTAAATTTTGGAATACTGAAATTGACGGTGCTTATGCTCAAAATGCTGAATCAAGAAAATTGTTAGATGATGCGTTTAATACAGGAAAACCTCTTTGTATAAAAATAATTAATCAAGCTTTAAAGAAAGCTATATTAGGGGGTATGGCCATAGTCGTTAAAAACACTTTAGAAGCTCCTTATGATGATGGTGCAATTTACAGCATTGACTTAAAAGGGAAAGGGAAACTTGTTGATTTAACGGATGCAGCATACTCTGAGGCAACTCAAATGCCAGGTGAAGCTGGAGCGGTAGGTGCATAATGAATAGAACAATAACGAATCAAGAAAATGGTCAAAAGTTTGAGCTTAAATATAGTATTAAATCGCTACAAAAAATAGAAAACATATTAGGGATATCTATGTTTAACGAGATTTATTCAAAAAATGCTATGTTTTCAATCACTCAACTGCAGATAATTATCGGGTATGCTGTTTTTAATAGCGAAGGGAACAAGATAAGTCCTGAGCAAGGCGCAGATATAGCGATGGATCTAATTGAGAATGTGGGATACAAGCCTGTTATAGAATGGGTAGCAAATGTAATGAAAGAAGATTTGGGTTTTTTGTTCCGGCAAGATTAGTAAAATTTGAATATCTTGTCGGAGATAATAAAGAAAATAAGAATATACAAAAAGACGAGTATGCAGGGAAATTCATTTATGAAAAGAACCTTGCTTTTTTTGTCGTCAATTTTGGGTACACACCAGATCAATTTGGAGATTTAACTTATAAAGAAATGCTTTTTATTCGCAAAGAGTGGGAGAATAAGAAGATTTTAGATTCACAGCTCTTCTATAAAGCCCTAGCGACTGTTTCTTACAACGAAAACAGGAAGAAAGGGAAAAAGGCTAAATCTCTATGGGATGTAAATAACAATAAACAGTATACAAAAAAATACAAGCAAACACTAAAAGACAATTTAACACTTGTAAAAGAAATTAATGCAAAAGAAAAAGAAGCTGGTTTTGATTGGTATAAATACATGCTTCAAAACATGTAAAAAGGAGGAAGTGAATGGCAGATTATGTAATCTCAATTGAATTAACAGGAGATGAATCAGATTTAGATGATGCGTTGGATAATGCCGCTTCCTCCGCAAAGGGATTTGAAAGCAAATTAAAAGGAATTGGCAAAGCAATCATCGCAGCATTTGCAGTAGATAAGGTTATTGAATTCGGGAAATCAGTAATCGAAACAACGGCTCATTTGGATGCGATGGATGCAAAGTTCGATCAGATATTTAAAGGAACTGAGGGTATAGACGCCATGGCTCGCATGGAAAAGATTAGTGGTGAAACTAACACTCATATGAATCGACTAAAAGAAAACTTCTCTAACTTTGGGGCACAAGCTAAAGGTGCTGGAATGGTCGGAGTTGAAGCCATGAATCAAACGGAAAGGGCAACACGAATGGCAGCAGATGCTGCAGCTTTTTATGATATCAAAATGGAAGATGCTGCAGCTGCTTTGTCTTCGTTTCTTAAAGGAAACTTTAATGCAGGAGATGCTATTGGAGTATTTACTTCTGCAAAAGCGATGGATACTAGAGCAAATGAGTTATGGGGTAAGTCGTGGAAAGATTTGACAGAATCAGAAAGGCAGTGGCTGTTGTTAGACACTGTGGAAAAAATGTATGAAATGAACGGTGCATTAGGTCAAGCATCTAGAGAATCTGGCGAATATGAAAAAGCGCTTGAGAATATGAAAGATACATGGGATGAGCTTAAAAGAACTATGGGTGAACCTTTCTTGCCTACCGTTATTGCTGGAATGCAAGGACTTACATCTACAATGCAAGACCTCGATGGGTTTATTAAGAACTTTACGACAAACTGGGAAGGTATTAAAAGTTCACTAGAAGGTACTACATTAGGAAATATTATTGCAGAATTTGAAGAGTTGGGTTCAATCTTTGACGGATTAAAACAAACTTTTGCAGACTTTGGAGATACAGGT
Organism: Candidatus Merdenecus merdavium; assembly: GCA_018715425.1. Taxonomy (GTDB): domain Bacteria; phylum Bacillota; class Clostridia; order Lachnospirales; family Lachnospiraceae; genus Merdenecus; species Merdenecus merdavium. The sequence continues at coordinate 7,023 of DVLR01000268.1, read as the reverse complement.
AACTTTGATCAGCTTGTTACTGGAGTGACTAGTGCTATAGATGGATTCTTTTCTACAGTCACAGAAATGATTCCTTTGTTTTCAGATCTAGGCGCAGAGATGTTAGGAGAATTAGGTAGGGGTATAGTTAATTCTTATCCTGATCTAATATCAGGATTCGGTGAAATTGTAGTTGCGTTAATGCAAGGAATGAACAATTTAAGAATGGAACTCATCCCAGCAATGTTTGAGTTTGCTGGAAACACTATGAAAAGCCTAGCGGAAGGATTTATAGCTCATGGTCCAGCGGTCGCAGAATCAATCATAACAACAATGAAAGATATTATTCTTCAATTGATCGAAAATTGGAGTGAACATTTTGAAATGATGAGAGTGCTAGGCGGTAATATGATATCTGCTATTTCAGAAGGGATTATCGAATACGGACCTGATGTATTAATAGCTATTGATCAAATTGGATTAATGATATTAGAAGCACTAGCGGAAATAGGAATTGCACTTTTAGAAAGTGGAATCGAATGGATGATGAATCTAGGTCAGGGAATGCTGGAAGGTTTTGATGGTGCGATAATCATTATAAGTGAATTGATCAACGGTGTATTAGAAGCGGTAGGGACAGCCGCTATTAACTTCGTAGTTGCTGGAATTGAATGGATGGCAGGTCTTGTCACAGGTATTGCTACAGGAGCAGGGAATGTATTAACTTCTGTGAATACGACAGCGCAGAATGCAGGGCAGGCGGTTCATCAAGCTGTAGTTAACTTTATAAGCGGTGGATTACAATGGATGATAGGAGTTGCAAATGGTGTGCTCAGCGGAGCAGGTCAAGTTATTAGTTCGGTAACTACTACAGGATCTCAAGCGATTACTAGTGTTTTATCATTTTTAGGACAATTTCTAAGCGGTGGATTGCAATGGGTGTCTAGTATAGCTCGCGGAATTATGAGTGGTGTTGGACAAGTGCTTAGCAGTGCAAGAAGTGTAGGCACAGGTGCTGTTGGAGCAGTTCGAGGATTTATTGGCCAAATGGTTTCTGTCGGTGGCGATTTAATTCGTGGAGTCGCAAGAGGGGTCAGTGGAGCAGCAGGAGTCGTTGTAGGAGCTGTAAAATCAGCAATTAGTAGTGCAGTAGGCGCAGCTAAAAGAGCGTTGGGGATCGCTTCGCCTTCACGAATAATGAGAGATGAAGTTGGTAGATGGATTCCTGAAGGGGTTGCTGTTGGTATCGAAATGAGGGCAAACTCTATTACAAGAGAAATGAAACACTTAGATGATCTCGTGGCCATGGATACAGGTAATATTAATCAATCGATTAATCAGGATTTAAACAGAAATATAACAAACAATGACGATTCTATGAGAACGGATCGGCTTGTAACTGTAAATATTTACGACAACGAGTTTACAGGAGAAGATAATGCAGACGATCTGTATCAAGAGTTTGTGAAACGATTTGAAAGAGAGGTTGTGTTTGGGTAATGGAAAAACAATTAATTGAATCATATATCACCACAAGACAGCCTTTCATAATGATCGATGGAAAGAAAACAAGTGATATAGTTGGTGTTATATTCAACGGGTTTTCAGAAAAGAAAGTAACCAAGTTGAGATATGATAAGGAAGAAATCTTCGGTAGAGATGGTTATGTTATCTCTACCGATGGCGCTTACGATGGGCATAGCAGAAGTGCTAGCTTTATAACGATGAATGAAGGGGCAAAAAAAGAACTTCTAAACATGTTCGACAGTATAGAAGAGATGGAAATAATCTTTTCAGATAATGGAGGTAAGTTTAACAGAGGAGTAATAGCGGACATTGAAATTAAGGCTATTTCTAATCCTGTTTATCAAATTGAGGTTGAGTTTGATCTACAGCCTTTTTATTATTCGCCTTTGTTGATTCATTTAGTGGCGACTTCATCAGGGATTGTTCCTACTGTAGAAATAGCAAGCGAAGTATATTTAACAATGGATAGGTACCAGACATTACTAGAGCTGAATTTAATTGACGATAGGATCATTTATCACATCGTTGAAAAAGAAGAACAAACTAAACCGATCATTCAAGGTACCGCCTTTTACAACGAAGGGGTAGAAACAGATGAAGTAAAAGTAATTGTTCACGGAACAGGAACAGGGAACATTACAATAAATGGTAGAACAATGCGACTAACTGTTCCAGGTGCTTTAGTGATCGATTCAAAAGAACAAGATGTAACAACAATTTCAGGCGATCTTGCAAATTCTAGGCGGATTTTTGGAGATTTTTTCAAACTCAAAAAAGGATTTAATGGGATAGGATATGATGCTTCTGTGTTTTCCAAATTAGAAATAACATATAGAGAGAGGTGGAAAAGTTGATAGAGATATATCCACCAGGTACTAAAGAATTTACAACAAGAGGAACAATACTTAAATCATGTTTTGATACAGTCGTAAAAGAAGTGGTAAACGGTAACTTTGATTTAAGTTTTAAATTTAGGATAGCTGATAAACATTATAGACTATTAGCAGAGGATTGGGTCTTGTTGGCAGATACACCAATTGGAAAACAGTCCTTTTTTATTACGGAATTAAATAAGAAAAATAAACATGTAGAAGTTTATGCTAAACATACATTTTTTCAACTGCAATTTAATCTAATCGAAGAGATGAAAGGTACATACAGCGGAAGGAATGCTGTAGATTACTTTTTTAATCATTTAAAAGAACCAAATTTATTTACATTCCGATCAGATATTTACAAAACAGAAGATATAGAATTTGAATTCGAGAATGCATTAGATGCATTTGGTAATGGGAAGGATTCAATTGTTGGGAAATACGGTGGTTGCTTAAAAAGAGATAAATACGATATACAACTGCTTCAAAGAAGAGGGGAAGATACAGAATATCTGATAAAAAACGGTAAGAATGTTACTGATTTAAATTTAGAAATAAACAATGAAAAGGTAGTTACGAAGTTATACTTGTCAACAGAAGTTGACAAGAAACTTCTAGTACCAAAACCTAACGGTGGCTCAATTAATTGGCTAATTGGTACAGGTAAGAATATGCTGGAGATCATCGTAAAAGATAAAGCTACAGGTGCAGTGATAGATGATGATGAGATGCACTTTGATATTTATGATTCTAATGGCAATCGAGTTATAAACAACAATCAGACAGGTAGCAAGGAAGCTTATGCTAGTTACAGGGAGAAACGACACAGACTGCAACAAAGAGAAACGGATGCAAATAACAAGCTGAATGGTACTAGGATAAAGATTGCAGAGCAAGAGCGAAAGTTAAACGAATCAATTGCAAAAGGTTCAAAGGCAGACACGATTCAAAAAGCAAGAGATCAGCTAGCGAAAGCAAAGACTGCAGAACAAGAAGCAGCTGCTAAATTAGCAGAAGTGAGAGTGGAATTAGAGAAACTGAAAGAACCTATATTTGGTAAAAGAGTCTATTATGATGCTGGCGATGGCGATTACACAATGATCATGACAAAGGCTCCTAAATTCTATTATGGACAGTTTGAGCCTGTATTTTTAAGATTAAGATATGCAGAAAGTACTTCTTTAACTTATGTATATTATCTGGATAATGAGAATATTTTAAATGCTACAGATAAGATCTATCGTTATGCTACTGTTACAAGCCCTTATGCTGACATGTATCCTGAAATCAGACCGCAGTTTATGAATGTATCAAATTCCACGATAACCACTCACACAGAGCTTGCGGAATATGGAAAACGGGTGTTTGAAGAGGAACGTATCGATTTTCCCATAACTCCTTTTAAAATAAAAACTAACAGCGAGATATTAGACTGGGGATTGGACATAGACGATACCTGCAGGGTATTTATAACGACTTATGGAGTCGATAAAAAGATAGTTGTTACTGAATATGAGTATGATCCTATTGTTAAAAAATACATCTCTATTACATTTGGAGATAAGAGCGCTGGTTTAAAATCTAATACATTAGGTAAAGCTAATGATTATGCTGATAAGAGAATCAATCGGCAAAAATCAGACTTTGAGTTAGAATTACAAAAAGCACACGATGATTTTCAAGCAAGATTTCAAAAACTACAAGATGAAGCGTTGATGGATTGGCAAATAGCTGAATCACAAGCGGCTGCTGATATAGCAGTAATGAAAGCTGAGATGGAAGCGAATTTTAGCATTGAATGGGATCTTATTAATGATGCAATAGAAAATGATATTGAAGTTGTTGATAACAAATTAATCACTTTAGTACCTACGATATCGGCGTTGGAAGCTCATAAAACAAACATCGACAGCGTTACAATACCAAAAATTAATGAATCAATACAGAACACTTTAAAAGAAGTGAATGGCATAAAAACGAATTTATCGAACGATATATCAAGTACAATTGCTATACAAATGCCAGATTATTTAGCGAGTTATGTTAAAACAGATGATTATAATTCTTATAAGTTGCAAATCGATGGATTAATAGCAAGCAAGGTTTCAAGTGACGATTTTACTACTTATAAAACGCAACAAGACGGCTTGATATCTAGTAAAGTGGAAAGCGAAGATTTCAACTCTTATGTTTTACAGACGGACAAAGCGATTAATGCAAAAGCAAACTTAATAGACCTGCAAGGACTTGTTAAGTTTAGCGACATAGACGGCACAAATGCTACAACAGTTATTGATGGTGGAGTTATTAAAACAGGAACGATAAAAGCAGATCAAATTGGAGCAGGTGCTATCTCTGCGGAAAAAATAGCAAGTGAGACAATAACAGCAGAACAAATTGCAGCATTAACATTAACATCAGCTCAAATACAAGCAGGCTCTATCACTGGAGCTAAAATTGCTGGAAATACAATAACAGCAGGTAATATGAAAGTAGATTCAGCATTGATTGATAAACTAAATACTAATAATTTATTAGTAGATAAGATTATGGCCAACACTGCATTTGTGAATTATCTAGATGCTATTGAGATATCCGCATTACAAATAACGACTGGAATATTATGGGCTCGTGATTGGTCTAGTTATTTCGACTTAGATAATGGAGAAATTAGTCTTTCTAATGGAACTCTAACTGTAAAAAACAAAAAGGAAGACGGCAGGAAAAATGTAGATATAAAAGGTGGATTAAGAATCCACAATTCTTCTGGAGTAAAGAAAATAGATATGCACTCTGGAGGTATCTATCTTCACGGGGATAATGCTTATGATTATATGAAATTGCAATTCGATGGAACAAATTTTTCAATCACTAATAGATATGAAAATCGGTTATTTAGTGTTGGGGAGAGATATGAAAGTAATTGGAATAAGTATTTCCCATTGATTTCGCATGGGACACACTATATAGCAGGTGATTTATATTTACCACGTTTTTATCTTACAGATGACGGAGCAAACATAGGATACTTTAAAAATAAAGATGGAACAGATCTATTTAAGTTTGGGATTATACCAGATGGATCGGCAAGGTGGAATTTAATTGTGTACGGAAATTTATTAGTAACTGGAGATATTAAGTCTAATTCTAATATATATGTAGGGACAAGGAGGTTGTAATTATGGAAGAAAGAACGGGAAAATTATTTGACAAAAATAAAGAACTTGAATCGGAAAATAATATGCTAAAAGAAAGGTTAGCGAATTTAGAAGCTGAACATACTTCGCTAAAAATGAGCCATGTAATTGAAACAGAATCTTTTAAAATAGAAAGATCAAATTTTAGTGAAATCATAAATAGCTTGAATTATAGACTTGGGAAAATGGGTTATAAACTTTCTCTTTACGAACAAAACGCTAATTTACAGTATGAAGATGAAGAAAAAACAGAAGCTGAACAAGAAATTCACGGAGGGAAATAATTATGATGAGAATAAATGGAATAAATTTCAACTGGACAAATACAGGTATTGAAAGTGTAAATATATCTTTTGCTGTCAATGCTGAGAGGGATTATTTTAGTGGTAGTGTAAATGTAACATGGGAGGAATATTTCGCAACTGCAGGGGATATGGAGAAATTAAAAAATATTGTTTGGGATTGGATCACTAATCTTAGGAAACCATTAGAAACAGTAGAACCCGCTCCAGATGAAGCGCCTGAAAGTGAAATAGCATAATTATGTTCTATAGTGCTATTGGAGGGTTAGAGATGGATAAAATAGAATATTTTAAAGAAATAAGCAGATTAACAAGTGATCTAGGAGTGGCAATTACCTTTATGATCGTTTTTTTGTTTATCTTTTTAATATTTTCGATTGTATTATCAGTTCAATTGCCTAAGATTATAAATAATTATCTATCAAAAAAGAACGAGCAAAGGAAAAGAGAATTAGAGAGAGATAAAGAAAGATGGGATAAGCATGTAGATCTTACAGAGCAAGGTTGGAGAGTAATTGGACAAAATGATGAACTTTTATTTCATGTTGGATCTGAACAGGAGAAAGCCAGTGGCGCTATAAAAGAATTAAAAGCGGATTTCAATTTGAGAACACATCATATTGATGACATTCAAGAGGACACTGAATGCATATTAGAAGATACGAAAGTATTAAAAGTGATGTTAACAGATATCTATAAATCGCTTGAAATTGTAAAAAGAAATAGCGAAAAAAACAAACAAACAGATGAAGCAGTTGCAAGAATAGAGCAATCTATATCACAACTGCTTATTTATTTGCAAGAAAGGGAGGAAATCTAAATGGCTATAAAAATACTACTGGACCCAGGACATGGGGCAGGTAAAGCCCATAACAGAGGATCCGTGATTGGAAATGAAGGGGATAACAATTATCACTTTTCAATTGTATTAAAAAATGAGTTGGAGAAAAGGGGATTTATTGTAGGAACAACTAGGCAATCTATCTCACAGAATCCAAGTTTACAGTCTCGAGGACAAAAAGCAAAGGGATATGATTTATTCCTTTCCCTACACTCAAACGCAAACAACAATAAAAACGTGCGAGGTACAGAGATATTTCCAGACACCAATCCCGTTAAAAACTGGCATAAATTAGCTGTAAA